>CAMYOP010000138.1:0-9076 GCA_947260045.1 uncultured Desulfobulbaceae bacterium | reverse complement strand
CAAAGATCGAAATACCTCGCAGTTGTTTTGCTAGGTCAGGGTTGGACTGTGAAAAGGGGTTTCCAGCCAGGATTTCCAGAACAAGGCTGGTGCTGCCAGGTTGGCTGGTCAGAACGGCACCCTGAGGCACATAGCGTAAAAATATTGCCAGATTCAGGTCATTATTGTCCTGTCTAGGGACCATTTTTACGAGTCGGTCATCTGCTGGCAGGTAAACAAAAGGTTCTGTTGTTGTGGTATTGGAGAATTTTAAATCAACCCGACGCTTATTGGTGCTCAGGGAATATTTAGGTTTTTGGTTGAAGTGGAAAAATATAAGCACACGTTCACGCTGGTCTTCCCTGGTGATCTTTTCCAGGAGCTGTGATGCTCCTAAGTTTACAGGGAATAACAGGATGAGAAGGAATATGTTTATGTATGAAATTTTAAAAGTATTCATGCTCTGTTTATTCATAATTTTTCTTGAATATAACTAAGCAATAAATATTCCAACTGTTAAGTGGGCAGTGAAAATAGTATAAAATCGCCATGATGGTTACTTGTGGGGATTAAAGCAGAACTTGTCTCCTTTTCTGAAATGAAAAAGAGAAAAAGGTTGTGACGGTTTTTTGACGCGGAGTCGTTTCGGGCTAAAATCAAATTTTCTTGATTACGAAATTTAGTTTGATACACTTAATATGACATAAGAGAGAGTGAAACAATGAAATTTGAGGAGAAGTGACTATGGGTAAGAACGTATTGCTGGTTGATGACTCTATGACAATGAGGAAGATTGTTGGCAGGTCACTGCGTCAGGCAGGGATAGAATTTGATACTATATTTGAAGCCGCTGATGGTCTTGAAGCATTGGAAATCTTGGAGAAGGAATCAGTCGATATAGTATTAAGTGATATAAATATGCCGAATATGGATGGAATTTCATTTCTACGGGAAAAGGCTAATCGTGAGGCGATTAAAGATATCCCTGTTTTGATGATCTCCACTGAAACAGGTGATGATATTATTGGTGAAGCTAAAAGTCTTGGAGCGGTTGGCAATATAAAAAAGCCATTCACTCCAGACAAGGTAAACGAAATACTTGGGCCCCTCCTTTAGAGTTGTCATAGATAGAAAGACCTTGTTTTAGCTTCGGAGGGAGAGGTGTGGAAAATTTCCAGCAGATAAGCGATAAGCTTATTGAGGCCACAGTTGAAATATTTACAGCTATGGTCATGATGGAAATATCTGTCAACGGCGAGCCGCTGGACAATATTGGAACCCTTAAAAATTCCATTTCAGGTTTGGTTGGCCTGGCTGGCGCTTATAAAGGATTTGTGGCCGTACATCTGCCGGAAAATGTTGCTTTTGCTATTACAAGTAGTTTTCTCGGTTTGGATGTTGATGAGATAAACGAAGATGTTCAGGATGCAGTCGGCGAAATAGCAAATATGCTGGGAGGAAATGTTAAAACAGAGCTTTCAGATGCGGGGAGAGATATTGCATTGTCTCTTCCTTCAACAATTTATGGTGAGAGCTATGATTTTCGTCCCAGTGATGAAGCTGAACGTATAATTATTCCATTTAAGGTTCCAGGCGGTGAATTTTTTGTGGAGTTGGAGTTGGAAATTGAATGACGTAAAAAAACATGTTTGAAGTGTGAATAATTTTAATGCTGCTCCTGATAAAATTTATTTAATATATTGGTGTTACATATAAAATGTTAGACGACTCAATAACCAAGGCGACCTTGGAAGTTTTTGAATCCATGATTTTTATGGAGGTGCAGCCAGGAAAAACTACTGCTGAAGCATATCAGGGAACTGACTTGCAAGTTTCCGGAACCATCGGTTTTGTAGGCGATTTTAACGGAGTTCTCAGTATCCATTGTCCTAGTCTGGTGGCAATGGATATAACTGGTAATATGCTGATGTCACCTGTTGAAACTGTTAATTCGGACGTCACTGACGCCATTGGCGAAATTGCCAATATGGTCGCTGGTGGCTTAAAGGCAACCTTAAAAGCGGAAGGAATTAACGTAGTTCTTGCTACTCCTACAATTTTTACTGGAATATCTTTACAGACAAATATTCAGAAAGGTGTTGAACATTTTTTAATTCCGTTTCAGGTTCCATCGGGTATGTTCGGTATTGAATTAACATATCAATAAAAAAAACAGCTAATTGCTTAATAAAATTTTTAAAACATCCGAAAGAATAGAAAGTGAAACTGTTCTATAATTTTTCATTCTACATTATCAAAGGAGGTACCCAATGTTTTTGAACTCGCACTGTGATGGACCTCCATATCTCTTAATACCTGTCAATGCGTAAAGGACAGAAGCGTCTCGATACTACTCTCCAGTTTTGCACCGAAAATATGCAGCAGGAGTCCTCTTCCCTGCTGGGGAAAGCCTTAGCCTTTTCTGCCCCCAAAAACCAGGTCATGACAAAACAAGACCTTTCTTTTGACTTGCCGCCAAAAATTGTCTGTGCGTCTATTGGTATAGAAGGTGAACTGGATGGTGACGGATGCATGATTGTATCGACTGAAGACGCAATTCGAATTGGCGGCACCCTTATCATGCTTCCTGAGGCAGAGATGGAGGCCGTCATTGAATCACAGGATTTCAGTGAAGAACTTGAAGATTCATACGGTGAAATTTCAAACATTTTAACAGGGGCAATTTCAGCAAGCTTTCAAAAACATTCACTAAAAGATGTACGAATGGTTCGAAAGGAATTCAGTGCCATGTCATCATCTCAGTTAGATTCTGATTCCGATGAGCCTTGTCCACCTGGACAATACTATGTCATGAAATCTGCTATGTCTCTGGATGGAAAAAATATGGGGGATTTCATTTTCATGCTGCCGGCTGTTCCCTTTGGCATGGCTGATAGGGAAGATGGAAATACCAACGTTGCCACAGGTGAGTTAGTAGGTTCCGATGAATTTGCTGGAGAGGAAGAAACTGCTCATCCCACTGGCCAGGTTCAGCAAGGGAAGTCGTCCCAGGAACTTGAAAAAATTAGAAAATCGGTCGACAAACTTCATAAAGATATGTTTACCAACGCAGAAACCGATATCGGGGGTCTGCTTGGAGGCGTGTTAAAGTTCACTGATCATCAGACAGACACCTGCTCAAAAGCAGGATTTCTGGATCAACTCGGTGGCGAACAGGTAATGGCTCTGCTCAATAATAATGGAGAAAGTGCTGGCAAGGCTATGCTTTTAACGTCGACCACAGCGGCTATATATCTCGGTGGTAGCCTGATTATGCTTCCTGAAGAGGGCCTGCAGGAAGCAATTAGTGAGGGGGATTTCAATGAGGAACTTGAAGATGCCTATGGTGAGATCACTAATATTTTTACAGGATTATACACTTCTCTGTGTGAGGAAAAGTATGGCGGCAAAATCCATTTGGTCAAAGAAGTCCTGGAAACAATAACACCTGCTCAAGTTGATCCCGCAAGTGATGACGTTTTCCCATTCCTCGACTACTACCTGTCTGTTGCGCGTATGCAGTTAAACGGAAAAGATATTGGACCGCTTTTTGTGGCCATACCTGCTCACTTATTTGGTTTGGAAACTCCTGCACAGGCAGATGAACCTCAAGTGCAGGCAGAGGGCGAAGCCGTTCAAGCTGCTCCAGATGTGGTGCAACAACAAAATGGGGTTGATGTTGCAGGAATTCCTGGAGTCAGAGAAACGACTGCTACCACTGAGTTCGCGGACATTGTCTTATTTACAGATGATGATGTAGAGGCAACGAGAATTTTGGCAGAGCTGCAGCAATATGGGTACCGCACTAAGATATTACATTATAAAGATTCGGTTCATAATAATCTTTCGCCTCAGGTGCATTGTGTTTTTGTAGTCATGAATCAGGTGAATCAGCAGGGTTTGGCTCTTGCCATTAAAATATCAAGTGCTCTCCCTTCTGTGCCATTGATTGCTGTTGCACCTGCCTGGACCAGAACAACAGTACTGAAGGCTGTGAAGTATGGAGTGCATGATATTCTTATGACTCCATCAACCAGCGCGGATGTGAAAGAGAAGATTGATACCTATTTGGGAGAGAAAGCGGCCTGATCAGGAACTCTGCCAAGCGTCCTGGATGTTTTTCTTTTTTATTTTTTCTAGTAATGTCGTACGTTTAAGGTTTAGGATGCGTGCGGCTTCTTTTTTGTTTCCATCACTCATTTTCAGCGCCTGGACAATCAGCTGGGTTTCAAAATCGTTTACAATGGCATTGAAGTCAATACCTTCATCTGGCCAATCTTCTTCCTGTCCTTGGTGAGTATTGCTGAATAGGTGGAGTTGTTCCGGCTCAATTGTTTGCTGGCCTGGCTGTTGGGGAAGGGCAGGGTCTTGGCTTGTGGCTTCTGTCTCGCAATATTTAGGCGGTAAATCTTCTCTTGTTACTATTTTTCCCCCGTGCAGGATGGACATGTGCTGGACAAGATTCTCCAATTCGCGAACATTTCCTCTCCATGGGCAGCCAGCCAGGGTTCGCAGGGCATCTTGGGAAAGCAATGGCGGAATGATGACCGGAACAACGCTGAGTCTGTAATACAAGTCCTCACGAAATTGTCCCTGAGATACGAGATCTTCCAGGTTGCGATGTGTTGCCGCTATAACTCGTACATCAACAGGTATGGGTTTTAAGGCACCGACAGGTTCAAACTCTCTTTCCTGGAGGACTCGAAGAAGCTTGGCCTGAAGGACAGGCTTCATGTCACCGATTTCGTCGAGGAAAAGAGTCCCGCCTTCTGCATACTCAATGCGGCCTACTTTGGATGAAGTTGCGCCTGTAAAAGAACCTTTGGTGTGACCAAACAGTTCACTTTCCAGAAGGTCATCAGGAATAGCTGCACAGTTAACAGGGACAAAGTTATGCTTCTTTCGCTCACTGTGGGCGTGAATAGCCTTTGCCACCAGTTCTTTTCCTGTACCGGATTCTCCATGTATCAATACTGTGGATAAATCATCTTCAGCAAGTTTTTCAATGAGCCGGAAGAGGTACTGCATATTTTGGCTGCTTCCGATTATGCCATAAAAAGAGTTGTTCACAGTCCGTCTCAGGTTGTGGGCATTGTATCGGCAAGCCAGCTTGATGTACGACGCATATTGAGGCTCAGCAAGCGCAATATCTTTTTGAGTAAGGTAATCGTGAGGGCAGGGTGTCTATCGCCCAGCAGGTCCAGGCCTTTTTTGGTCAGGATGATAACAATAGTATGCTGACGTGCAATGACTGTGGCTGAACGAGGTGATTTGTCAATAATGGACATCTCGCCAATGGTGTGACCTTTGCCAAGACGCGCAATGATTCGAAAATCGCCACCAGCTGATCGTTTTAGTATGTCGAGAAGGCCGCGAACAACAAAACACATGTATTCGCCCCTGTCTCCTTCCGTAAAGAGGTATTCACCCCTTTTTACTTCTGCATAATTCATATGCCTGGAGAGAATGTCAAGCTCGTCCATCTTGAAACTGTCGAAAAACGGCAGGTTAAGGATGAATTCTCGAGTCTTTTCCTCTGTTTCAGTTAGTTCCTGAGGTGCCAGGGAATCATATTGGTCTTCTGTTGTCATAAGAACCGTGACCGCTAATATTGGACCAACCATTTTAGCTTTAATGAAGAGGCTTATCAGGCCATTTGGTTGGCAAAAACAATTTGTTAGCCAAGGTAAGGATAGCATAAGTTGCAATAGTCTTACAAGGCCCATTCGCAGAAAGTGTCATTTTATTGACAAGGCACTTGGGTGAGATTGGAATTCTTAATTATTGTTGGCAAAACAGGTAGGTTAGTTGGGCAAGTGCTTTTTCAGCTAATTCTGAATTAATTCTTTTCTTTTTGGGACAGGTATGTCTAGATACTACCTGAAGTTTGTTTATAGATTTTTCTTGTGATTATTTAACTTTATATAGAGTTTTAACGTGTTTTTCAAAATTATTTCCATGTTTGCCCCTCCCCGGAACTGTAATTGGTTTTTTAAAATTACGATCTTGCTGGGACTTGTTTTCCTGCTGTCAGTTGAAAATCTGTATGCCCTCACCTGGTATGGCCATGTCATCAAAATAATTGACGGCGATAGCTTGCTTGTTAAGCGAGAAGGTGCAATTTATGAAATAAGACTCTATGGCATTGATGCTCCCGAATATGGACAAAGTTTCAGTGATAGGGCAAAAGGATTTGCCAGGCAGCAGGTTTATAGAAAAGTTGTCTCTGTAAAGCAGATGGACGAAGATAAGTATGGACGTATTGTTGCCTTGGTAAGAGGGCAGGGGAAGCTTTTAAATAGAGAAATGGTACGAGCTGGTATGGCATGGGTGTATCCAAAATACTGCAAGGATAAGCCTTTATGTGATGAGCTGAAAAATTTGGAGAAGAAGGCCAGGAAAAGTAAGCGTGGTCTCTGGAGAGTCAATGATCCCATTTCACCATGGCAATGGAAATATCAAAAAAGGAAAAAGTCTCGTTAGGTCTTCGCTCGGTTTTCTCCTTCCAGGGGCAGTAACCCTGTTTCTAAAGAGCATCTCAATGAACTCATCTGCTGCAGATATACGAATTCCTAGTTTTTTATTGGAACAAAAAGATTGATTATTTATCATCAACTAGAAGTTTCAGCGAAGCTTGGTTTATTATAATAAGAGGTATTGTATATATATTTTTCATTTCAATCGCAAGTTCAGGAATTCTGAAATAAAGGGAAACATTATGTATAAAATGACCGTTTTAGTGTTCACCTTGGCCACACTCTTTATATTAAATGGCTGTGCGCCAATGACAAATCCCCAGTTTGAATCTCCGGTGGTTAGCCTCTACTCGTTTAAAATGTTATCGCAGGATCGTGTGACTCCAACCTTTGAAGTAGGCCTCCGTATCATTAATCCCAATCGTGAGCCTCTGAATTTTGAAGGAATTTTTTATACCATTGAAATTGAAGGGTATAAGATTCTAGCGGGGGTTTCTAATGATCTGCCTGTCGTTGATCCGTACGGTGAGGCTACATTGACACTGGAAGCCAGTGTTGATTTGATCAGAGGGATAAAGCTCATCAGTTCCCTGATGCAGGAGCCCAGAGATACCTTTGTCTATAGTTTTAACGCAAAATTAGACCCAGGAGGTTTCTCGCCGAAAATATTGATACAGGAAAAAGGTGAGTTCAGCCTGAATGCTGATATTTGAAACAATGCTCCTGTAGTGTTTCAATAGTCCTCTGGAGCTAATGTGTCGAGGGATACCTTCTGAAATTATTCACAGCCATAATTATCCCTCTCATACTTTAATTTTCGCTTAAATAACGCGAAAAAAATTCAGTCCCCTATGGTTTGAGGAAAAATTGAATCTGTCACCCGTATTAGCTGAGCTTCATTGGTAATCAGGTTATGATTTGTTGTTCCCCAATATAGTCTGGGGATCAGTTGACATGTTTGTCTACAATTGCCTGGATATCCGCTCTGCCAATGGTTTCTTTTTCAAGGAGAACCTGGGTCATTTCGTCGAGAATTACTCTGTGTTCGGTAAGTATTCTTTTGGCCTCATCATAGGCTTCCTGCACCAGTCTCTTGACCTCGTTATTGATCAGGATGGCTGTTTCTTCGCTCATGATTTGTCCTGGTTGACCGTTTAGCGGGTCAGGTGCGTGAAAGGTCATTGGGCCAACAGCATCGCTCATTCCCCATTCGCAAACCATCCTCCTGGCAATGTCAGAAACTCGCTCTATATCGTTTCCCGCACCTGTTGTGATCTCGGAAAAAACGATATCTTCAGCAAGTCTGCCACCTAGAAGTGTGCATAAGTTATTAAATAAATAAGCACGATCATGGGAATGTTTCTCTTCCTCGGGCAACTGCATGGTCAGGCCCAGTGCACGACCGCGTGGAATGATTGTTACTTTATGTACAGGATCTGCACCTGGACGCATCCATGCAACAAGAGCGTGGCCTGATTCGTGATATGCTGTAACCTCTTTTTCTTTTTCAGTAATGATCATAGAGCGACGTTCAGCACCCATCATAACTTTATCTTTTGCCTGTTCAAGTATGGACATCGTGACCTTGCCCTCATTTCCTCCTCTGGCATGCAGAAGAGCCGCTTCATTTACCATGTTGGCAAGCTGCGCTCCTGAAAATCCTGGAGTTCCTTTGGCAATAATACTCCAGGTTACATCATCATCTACTTGAATTTTTTCTCCATGGACTTTGAGAATTTTTTCACGCCCCCTTACATCAGGCAGTGGTACAATTACCTGTCTGTCAAAGCGGCCAGGTCTGAGTAGCGCAGGATCGAGAATGTCCTGCCTGTTGGTAGCAGCTATTACAATGACATGGTCATTTTCTTCAAAACCGTCCATCTCAACCAAGAGTTGATTAAGGGTTTGTTCACGTTCATCGTTTCCGCCACCCCCGCCTCCAGAACTACGATGACGACCAACTGCGTCGATTTCATCTATAAAAATGATACAGGGGGCCTTTTTCTTGCCTTCTTTAAAAAGATCGCGGACGCGAGAGGCTCCAATACCTACATACATTTCTACAAAGTTTGAACCGCTGATGGAATAAAAGGGAACACCTGCTTCACCTGCTATGGCTTTTGCCAGCAGTGTTTTTCCTGTTCCCGGTTCGCCATATAAAAGAACGCCTGTGGGAATGCGAGCTCCTGCCTGGGTAAATCTGTCTGGACTTTTTAAAAAGTCGACAATTTCAGAAACTTCGTCCTTGGCCTCATCTACCCCAGCAACATCATCAAAGGTAACTTTTGACTGTTGAGTATCGATCAGTTGAGCCCTGCTTTTGCCAAAAGCCATGGCTTTGCCGCCACCACCACCCTGGCCACTTTGACGCATAAAGAAAAACCAGAAAATGAAGATAAGAATAAAAGGGACCCAGGAAAGAAATGTCTGCATAAACCAATGTGGTTTAATTTCTTTTTGGACATCAATATTAACTTCATTTCCTAAAAGACTTTCGAGGGCCTCACTCTGACTGGGGATGTTGGTTCTATATTTGGTGTTATCAGCATCGATCCAGGTGATGCTGTTTTCTTTAATCACCACATCGGTTAACAGACCGCTGTTTGCCTTTTTGATAAAAT
>CAMYOP010000137.1:7455-13060 GCA_947260045.1 uncultured Desulfobulbaceae bacterium | reverse complement strand
CTCAAGCGAAGCGTTAAGATTGGCACAGAGAAGGTATTTGCAACTGATGACCTTCGATATTTTACCTTACTACTGTATCTTTAAATCCTGTCAAATCAAGATCTCGTTTTCTACAACTAAAATCACAAGCAAATTATGAGAGGGAATCCATGCAGACGTGCAGGCAGTGTAATGGAAGATTAAGAGACGATCAGGCAGTAGATTCTATCATCACCAGCGGTATTTGTCCTCAATGCGCTGATAAGCTGTTTAATAGACAAGGCGAAAAACTGAAACAATTTCTGGATAGTTTTGATTCTCCTCTTCTTCTCATGCAGGCTGATCCCAGGCAAGTCCTCACAGCAAACAGGCTTGCATGTGAAATGTTTGATAAAAGCCTATCTCAAATTGAGGGTGAAAGAGGCGGCCAAGTTTTTGATTGTGTCCATTCTTTCACAGAAGCTGGGTGCGGGAAGGATGAGAATTGTGAAGATTGTAAAATTAAGAATTCAGTTGTCGAGACCTTTGCAAAGGGTAGCTCTTACGAAAGGATTGCAACAGTATTAGACATAAAGAAAAACGGAGCCATTGAACCTTTTACAATGCAGGTATCAACAGAAAAGGTCGGCACTTTTGCACTTATTAGAATCGATACTTACCAGACTAATAATTAATTAAACAATCATTTCCTAATCAACCATGAAGATATCAGTAATACTTGCACATCCAAACAGTGAAAGTTTTAACCATGCTATCGCTGAAACCGTTCAGGTTCAACTAAGAGAGTTGGGGCATAGCGTATATTTTCATGACTTGCATGAAGAGGACTTTGATCCTGTTCTTTCCAAGGAAGAAATTGCAAAAGATGTTTCTTTGCCAATTTTGATTGAAGAACATTGCAGAGAAATTGTGGAGGCAGAAGGAATTATAATCATTCACCCAAACTGGTGGGGACAACCGCCAGCTATACTCAAGGGATGGGTCGACAGAGTAATTCGTCCTGGTGTTGCTTATGAATTTATAGAGGAGGATCAAGGGGAGGGTGTGCCAAACGGTTTGTTAAAGGCAACAACAGCCCTTGTATTTAATACTTCAAATACCAGTACAAAAAGGGAGCAATCAGTTTTTGGTGATCCCTTGGAAACCATTTGGAAAAACTGTATTTTTGATCTGTGTGGTGTGAAAAACTTTCAGCGCAGAATGTTCAATATAATTGTGGTCAGCACTGAGGAAGAAAGACAAAAATGGCTCGATGAGGTGAAGCAAATAATAGTAAATATTTTTTAGTAGAAAATGAGAGACAATGCTTCATCAATAGTATCCTTTTTACTTAACTACTCACAATATCTCCAGTGAGTCATTATGGCTTATGACCGTGTAAAAAGTGTTTGATCGCCAGAAACGGGAATAGAAAAAACATAACGTTTAATACTTTCATAAAAGTGAGTGCGTAGAGTAGAAAACGGTCATAAATATCTCAGGGAATATTTATAAACTGAGAATGTATAGCGTAAAAGGTATCTCCCAACATTACTATCATTATCCAGACAAAGAGCATTGCAAGAAGAGTAATGATAAAACATCTCAATAATATTCCAGCAATGGCCTCAAGATTGTTTTTGAAGTCTTCAGTGATTCCAGGGTTCATCCGGTATGAGCTCCAATTCTTCGCAAATACTTATCTTTTTCATCTTTGAACGTAATAGGTTGTCAATTACTGTCGCCAAAACTTGACAGTCTCTGAAAATCATAGCCAGCAGGAGCCTGATACACTCGCAGACCAAACTCAGGGATCACCGCGAGGATATGGTCAAAGATGTCAGCCTGGATGTCTTCATAATTCACCCATACCTGATCGTTTGAAAATACATATATCTCGATCGGCAAGCCCTTGTCTGTTGGCTGTAGATGGCGTACGAGCAAGGTCATGTTTTGGTGGATTTTAGAATGATTGTGCAGGTAGGCTTTGATGTAGGCTCTTAATATTCCAATATTTGTCTGTCTTCTGCCATTGACTGTTGTTGAGGTGTCAACCTCATGTTGCTGGTTGTAATTGGAGATCTCTGTTTGTTTTTCTTTTATATAATCTGCGATAAATTCAAAGCTGGAAAATTTTTCAAGCATGGCTTCTGTACAGAAGCAGATTGATTGCATATCAATAAAGATGGAACGTTTAATTCTTCTTCCACCTGATTCGTTCATGCCGCGCCAGTTTTTAAATGAATTTGAAACAAGGGCATAAGTGGGAATGGTGGTAATGGTTTTGTCCCAGTTCTGAACTTTAACGGTGTGAATATTGACTTCAACAACATCACCATCAGCACCGTATTTTTGCATTTCGATCCAATCACCTACTCGAATCATGTTGTGGCTGAAAAGCTGCAGACTGGCGACAAAGCCAAGAATTGAGTCTTTAAAAATGAGTAGCAAAACCGCAGTTAGGCCGCCCATAACAGAAAATATTCCCCAAGGAGATTTATCTGTCAGGGTGGCGACGATAAAAATGCCGCAAAAAAGATACAGAAATAATTTAATAGCATTTAAATAGGCAGTAATGGGTTTGTCTGCGGTTTTTCTGGTCGAATTATAGATATCTGCAGTTATGAGGAGAAGATCATTGAAACAGCGAAGCGCAACGAAAATGAATAAGGTCATGGAAAGCCGACGCATTATTTCTGCACTCGTTGCATAATCTACAAGGAACACGTCAGCAGTGGTGTAGAAGAAGACAAGAGGGAGAAGCATGGCGAGATCTTTAAAAAAATTATGCTTTACAAAGTAATCGTCCCACTTAAAAGTTGTTCTGTGCATCGCTTTTTCCAGAAGCGGTACAAATGTACGGGTAGCGAACCAATAGATGAGCACTGCAAATAACAGCATAATAACAAGTGCAGCTGAGACCGTTGCGATGTCAACACCAAATGCAGGCCAATTATTTGCAACAAGATAATTACGGATAGAGAGAAGCATGACAGGTGGGGTATCTCCTGATTTAAATCATAAAGTTATATGGTAAGCATTTATTTTACTGTACTATTTGTAAAAGACGAGCTTATTTCATTATGGGCTCTAAAATCTTTATTGGTGCCTGCAGTGTACGTTTCACAATGTCAAAAACTCGGGAGCCATAAGCCGAGGGAGAGAGAGCAGATACGTTTGGATTTGTAACGTCACCCTTTATCTTAACAGGAAGGGCGAGAAGAGTCCCTCGAAGTATGTTACCGACAATAGGAATATGGCCAATAATAAAGTCGACTGGTTGCAGGAGGGAAACAAGGACATTCATGTCAATGGTTCCCTGGTCAATATTATATTCGCCCTCAACAATTATTATATTTATAGCATCGCCATCAATAAACCCCTCATTGATGATAAACTTTCCACCGCTAAACGCACCTTTTAGGATCATTTTTTCAAAATGAAAATCTTTATTGAGAAGCTCTGCCACTTCCCCTCGAACTAGTTTGCTCAGATACGAAAATAGATTTGTAAAAAGTCCAAATGTGCCAACTTTTTCAATTATTCCATCACTTATAATTAATTCCGTTTCACCTTCCATATTCCGGACAAGATCACTCGCTTTTTTGCCCGTGGTTTTTACAATGCCATTAAGGGCTAGTTTACCCTTAATCTTTTCAGATGAGGCCTTTCCTTGCAGGCAACCAAGGGTGTAAGTAAGTTCTCCTGGCTTTGACATCGGTTTTATCTCAAGCCACATTTCACCTTTGGAGAAAATTAGAGTTCCAGGGGTGCTGATTCCGCATAGATTTGCTTTTTTCACTCGGAAAACAGTGTGTCCATTCTCAATAGATAGAGTGCTGAAAAAATCATTCCAGGAAAGAGAGTTATAGATAAAAGAATTCGCCTTTATGTCTGCGTACAGATTGAATTTATGATCATTCTCTTCTTTCTGTGTGCTATTTGTGAAGTCAACAGATGATAATGCACTGATATTTAAACTGTCTGAGTTCACCTTGAGTTCAATTTTGGGGATTGGGGTTTCTTTAAGAAAACTCCCTTTAATGTGGAGAGCATTCTCCAATATCTTGAGATGAGATTGTATGCTAACTTTTTTGTTGGTGTAATCTGTTAGGTCTAGACTGTTGACATATATTGGGATGTCTTTGTGAAGAGCCAAATCAAAATCTGATAACTGGAGTATTTCTGGAGAGTATTGGAAGCCAATGGTATTAAAATTTAGTGGTGGCGAAGATGTGTCTGTTTGAATGGAGATGTTATCCATGGTTCCTTTTGCTGTAATATTCCATGAATCAGGGTCTTCTAGTGGGCCAGTCAGCGTTATTTTTCTAACAGCCAGTTGCCCTTTGTTTTTTTGAAGATCACTGAGTGCACTGGTATCTATTTCTATATTCTTCAACCAAGGCCAAAGGTCTGAGTGGGATAGCAGACCATCTTCTCCCTGCAGGTCCAGATAGGGTTTTCCCTCCCAGTGGATAAGGCCTGAAACCTGGTTCATAGAGGAGTTTCCGGTCAGTATTGTTGCTGATTCGAAGGTAATGGAGTTTTGCTCCAGATTGATTTTTTTGCCACGGAGTGA
Organism: uncultured Desulfobulbaceae bacterium; assembly: GCA_947260045.1. GTDB lineage: Bacteria > Desulfobacterota > Desulfobulbia > Desulfobulbales > Desulfobulbaceae > CAMYOP01. Next base: position 8,523 of record CAMYOP010000137.1, on the reverse strand, counting down.
AAGTTCCTGACCAATTTTTTTTGAAAGGAAAAGCAGCTTGTAATCACTTACATCAACGTTTACGGTGAGATCATCAAGTGAATCTTTAAGGGTTAAAAAACCTTCAGCCCGTCCTCCAATACTTGTAATATCAGAAAGTTCTTCTACAAAGGCAGAAGGAGGCAAAACCTGTTTTAAAATTTTAGGAAGCTGTTTGAGGTCAGCATCTAATTGCACTCCAAGGCTAAATTTATTTGATTTGTCTGTTAGATCAAAGATGAGCTTTCCATTGCTTCCTGTCGTTGTTTCGTAGCTCACGTCAAAATTGTCCAGTCTCAGGACACCTTTTTCTATTATAGCCTGTCCTTGCCCATTTTTTAGATTCATATCGATTGCAGGAATAGAGACAAGAGCGTTTGAAAACATTCCTTGAATGTTCCAATTATCCAACTCTGCCATGTTACTAAAAGGAACAGTTTGACTGCTTATACTGACTGTGTTTATTGTTCCTCCTTTCACAATGTCAAAAATATCTTGAACATCTGGTGTCTTGCCCCATAGTTCAAGAATAGGAGACCTTATTGTACCCACATCTATATTTTTACCATGCAGATTTGTACTTACTAGTTTTGAATCATTAAGGGTAAGGCTAACATCGCCTGTGAGCGAGATATCTGGTTGTGAAATGCTTAATTGTGATATGGCAAGTTCTGCCTGCTCTGAACTCGCGTGAAAAGAGCCATCAAAGTTTATCGGGCCAATTGAGACAGATTGGGTATTTTTGGTCAACGTGCAGGAGGAGGTAGTTAAAGAAAAGTTTCCCTTGGCGAGCGGTTTTGAGCTTGCCGTATCTGCTGTGATGCTAAAGTCAAGATCATACAGACCATCATTGGTTTCTATAGCTAACGTTTTTTCAAGATATGGCGTGAAGAGTTTAATTGTTGCAGAGCGTAGGGAAATCTCTGAGGAGATTTCACCACTTGTTGCATTATATGCACCATGAACAAGGATGCTCTTGCTGAAGTTTGATTCTGCTTCCAAGCTTAGTTTTAATTGTTTATGGGAACTTGTAAGTGTACCCTGTATCTC
>CAMYOP010000137.1:0-7409 GCA_947260045.1 uncultured Desulfobulbaceae bacterium | reverse complement strand
ATGATCTGTCTCTTGTTTTCTTGGAGAAGAAATTCACCACGATTTATAATAACTTTTTTTGCTGGGAGCACTTTCAGGTTTTCGAGAAACTTTTTTTGTACCTGACCAATAGACGAAAAGGGATCTTTTTCTGGGGAGATGTCCCTGCTTGTCGTAACTATAATTTTAGGATCAATAACCGAAACACTAAAAAGTTCAACCTTGCCTGATAGCAATGCTATAATATCTGGATAAATTTGAAGCTGATTCCAGCTGCCTTCATATTCTTCCTTTTGCATACTACCGCCGGAAATGACAATATGAGGTTTTGGCAATAAAGAAATATCAAGTTTTTCAAGAGTGAAGGTGCTCCCAGTAATTTGAGAAAGCTCGTCATTTACTCTTTTCCTTACACCTTCTGATTGGATGAGAAGAGGAATGATCAGAAGAAAGAACAGTCCTGATAGCAGGAGTGCTACAGAGAATGCGGTAAGCAATTTGGAGATTTTTTTTGGATTTTTTTGAGTCAAGATGAGCGCTCGTTGGGATTTTTTTATTGAGCTTTCCACTGACCAAGTGAGTGAATCTCAGCCGGTGCGAGCTTCAATGTAATTATTTAAGCTAAAACCTATTTTTAACCCAGGGAAAAAGTGTAATATCTCCTGTAAAAGTTAAAAATATAAATTATCAGGATGTGCGGTATTGTTCGCCTTGTAATAATTATTCCCACACAATCCATTATTTTGATATATTATGAAAGTTATTATGGTAGCAGCGTCAACAATATGTGGTCGCATAGGGCCTTCAATCACTGGAAGTAAAGAAGACAGGGTTCATTTGGAAAGACTGCGAGATGATACTGGCGCAAGTCTTATGGGTGCTGCAACCCTGCGACTAAATGACCCGGAGATGCGTGGAAGCAATGGTCGTTTACCAGAAAATCGCCTACGAGCTTTTCTTACTGCAAGTGGCAGGGTACCTCTTAAAGGTAAAAAGATTTATAAAGATGGTCCTGCGCCAATAATTTTCACAAGTCAGCAGCAAAAAGATAACTTGGCGGAAAAAGTAAATGGCCAGGTCGAACTTGTTGCCTTGCAGATGCAGGATGGAGCCTTACAATTTAGAGGTGCACTTGATTATTTAGACAGTAGGGGAGTGAGGTCAGTGTTGGTTGAAGGAGGCGGACAGCTTAATTACCACGCTTTACGAGAAAATATTGTCGATGAAATTTACTTGACTCTGCTGCCAAAGATTTCAGGCGACCAAAATGGCGCTGGCTTGGTGTCAGGTCCCTTTTCTCTTGGCAACCCTTGTATTTCTTTAGAGTTATTGTCTCATCGCCACGGTAGCTATGGCGAAATATTTTTGCACTACCGCGTTATTTACCAGGAGGACCAAAATGGCCAATGAACAGGATTTCGCCATCCTTTTTTCAGGAGGCACTGACTCTCTTGCTCTCTATGGGCTTCTGACAGCAGGGCATTTGCAAGACCTAATGCGTCCCCGCTCCATCCATTTACTCCATATGCTCAACGGAATGTCCAGGTTTCATGATTTCCCTAAAGAGCGATACCATGTAGCCAGGAAGATACTTGCCAAAAGAGCAAGTGAAAAAGAAAAACTTGTTGATTCCTTCTACCTTGAACTTGACATGGGGAGATTGTTTCAAGGCTTATGGCTTGATACCTATGAAATTCTTATGCCAAAATATAATGGTAAAAATCTGGTATGTGTAGCGTGTAAGCTGGCAATGCATACCAGAGCAATCATCTACTGTGTTGAAAATTTTGTGCCAATGCTTACTACTGGTTACACAAAAAAGCAGAGTTATTATCCAGAGCAAACACCAATATTTATGGAAAAAATGGCAGATTTGTCGAGTTCGTTTGGTATCGCAACAACTTTCCCTGTGTATAACGAATTTGACGATAAGACTGTCACCAGGCATGTGCTTGAAGACTTTGGGCTTCCTTCAACAGGAGGAGGTGAGCGGAAATGCTTGTTTTCTCAGACTCTTACCAACGCAAAAGAAGATGAAATCGGTCAGTATGTCGATGATATGATGCCTAAGCTTAAAAGCTTTATCGATTTCAGACTTGACGGGAAAGTGAAAAAAGCCGCGGAGATATTCCCTCCAGGCAATACCTATGGGCAGGAATGATATACTCTTTTCATTAATAATCCTATGGATGCCAGCTGTATAATACCAACACGGAACCGTGAAACCATGGTTCAGGGTGCCATAGAAAGTGTTCTTGCCCAAAATCATGTAAGAGTCGAGCTCGTTCTTGTCGATGATGGTTCAAGTGATCAAACCGTATTGACCGTTCAAAAAAAGTATCCGCTGGTTAAAATTATTTGCACAGGTGGTGTAGGACCAGGAGCTGCTCGAAATGCTGGGGTTGATGCTTCGTCCTGTGAAGTTGTCATGTTTCTGGACTCAGATGACCTGTGGGAAAAAGAGCACGCCCGTGAACTGTTGACCGTGCTCGATAAAGGATATCACGTAGCCTATGGAACGACAGAAACCATAGATCAGACGAGCGGTACCCGGTTTTTAATACCCGATAAGGGGCAGGGGCCTAGTGGAAATTGTTTTGAGCATCTTGTTAATTGGTGCTTTTTAGTACCTTCTTCTGTTGCTGTCAGGCGAGATGCTTTTTATGCTGTAAATGGTTTTAGCGATCTTGGTCCAGGTGAACTTGGTGAGGACTGGGATTTCTTTTTGCGACTTTCAAAAAAATATTATTTTGGATTTGCAGGGGAAAAGGTTCTAAGCCAACGGCAACTGCATCGCGGAAGTATGTGTTACCTTACTGATAATAAAAAAATACTTCGTCTTCTTGAAAGGCTAAAAAGTATTGTGGCCCATGAGAAAGAAAATACGCCACATAGTTATAATAGATTTGTCATTCTGGAACAATTTGTAAAAAATAAGGGGAAACAATGGAAAACAGTTCAGGATTGGTATTCCGCAATGAAGACGGAAGGACTGGTGTAGAAACGTTCATATCTGAGCAAAATCATAAAAAAGCTCTTGAGCATGGCTTAGATATTCCTGAAGAAAAGCCTTCTTTTCCAATTCCGCTTACTGCTGTCGGAATTGGAGAGAAAACAGTGTGGGTTTATCTCCCCCAGGGGAGAATTCCATTCACCGCTAAGATTGATGTTGATCTTCCCGCTGAGGTTCGCGGTATCCACATGTCACGGATGGAAGAAGTTGTTACTGAGTTAATCGATCTGAAGTTCAGGAGTGCCTGTGATTATGCACATGAGCTTGGTCGACGGATGTTGCTGAAACAAAAAGGGGGGAGGGGTACAGTCACTCTGGCTGGAAAAATCCCGATTACCCGCGACACAAGTATAAGCGGAAAAGTTTCCATCGATTCAGTGGATATAACTGTTGAGGCGCAATGTCAGAAGGTAAATGGACAGGTTGACATCACAGTGTTTTCCGGTGTCAGTGTTTGTCATATTACTGCTTGTCCCTGTACACAAGCCTATAATAATGTGTTGTATCCTGAAAATATTTGCCCACAACCAACTCATTCTCAGCGTTCTCTTACCACGCTAACAGTTGAGATTCAAAACGATAGACCAGGGATAGATGAGATGATTCATTGTCTCGAATCTTCACTGCATGTTACCCAGGATCTTTTAAAAAGACCAGATGAAGCCGAGATAGTAATGAAGGCTCACCTGCATCCACAATTTGCTGAAGATGCTGTTCGTGAAACTGCTCGTGCAGCCCGGAATTTGTTTTCTGGTGTTTTACCTGGGGATGCCGTCGTGGCCATTGAGTCAATCAGTTTGGAAAGTATCCACATTCATGATGTACACTGCCGTCTAGAAACAACCATGGCCGAGTTGAAAAATATCAAAGACAATGTGTTGCCATAATATACTAATGACAGGTCTTCCCTAATTCTGTCCTGGTGTTCCTCTTTTCCATTTTCGTTCATCCAATTTTCAAGCTCTCTTATACCTTTTTGCATAGGTATTTTTATCGATATTTTCATTTACAACGATAAAGCTTCTCATTGTTTCGTTTAAGTCTTTGAAATTGTTAATCATTGTTACTAAGAAGCGATATGCATAACATGTTGAAATAATGACATTTACAATAAGAAAACAACAATTTATACATTTTTAGTTGTTAAATGCTTGACAAAGTCTTTATAAATTCATTATGTATCCCTTAAAATATAAATCCGTTGCACCGGAAAAAAGTCCGTAAAAGTAGAAAAATCCTTAATGCTACAAGTTTTAAATAATCATAACATTCCGTTTTGTATTAATTAAAACTACAGTGTCAAAATTGACACGATTGCATTTAGGTTTTTCCGGATAGGGGAACGGGCTACCACTTTGTGTGATTTTATGCCGGGTTTGGAGAGAGTCGGTTTTGAAAAAGATCAAAGTGAAATGCTGATAGATATAGATTGTTACCAGAAGAGCTAACTTCAGGAGGAAAACAAATGGCAAGATACAAGATGAAGCCAGTGGAAGTTGAAGCATACCAGTGGAACGGTTGGCATAATTCAGAACCAGGGATACGTCCATACTTTAGCAAGAGTGACAGTTGGACCTGTCCTAAATGTGGGGGCATTGATATAGTTCATGGCTGGGTTGACACCATGCGTGGCGGCCATGTTATCTGTCCTGGTGATTATATTATCACCAATTTTGGCGAGGAACATATGCCTTGTAACCCGGATTTGTTTTCCAGCAGCTACGATCCTATCGCCTGAGAACTAAAAAAAATCCATATTTAACCCGCTTGTTTGCACGGCAAACATTCGTTTCCTGCAATTGCAAACTGGCAAACGAGCACTGATCAGTCTTGATTTGAGCTGAACAGTGCTCGTTTGACCATGATATTCGTTATCTTTCCCAAAATACCTCTTACCGTTCCTGTTCTTAACTAATAGCAGTTGCAAAAAAATAAATTCGTTTTACATTGATGGATTCGTTTCTTATTTTTATCTTAACCAGAATAATAACGTCTTACAGGTAGATTATCATGGCGTTGATAGTGCAAAAATTTGGAGGCACCTCTGTTGGCTCCACTGACAAAATTAAAGCTGTAGCCAAACGAGTCCTTGAATGCAAAAACAAGGGGAATGACATGGTTGTGGTATTGTCTGCAATGTCTGGCGAAACAGACAAGCTGACAGGCTATGCCAGAGAGATTCAGAGTATTCCCTCTTTAAGAGAGATGGATATGCTGCTCTCGACCGGAGAGCAGGTTACTATTTCTCTCTTTGCCATGGCTGTGAAAGAAGCAGGTGGTGACGCTGTCTCCCTTCTTGGTGATCAAGTTGCCATACATACAGATTCCTCCCACACCAAAGCCAGGATTAAAAAAGTTGATACGGATTTAGTTCGTAAGCACCTGGCAGAAGGTAAGATTGTGACTGTTGCTGGCTTCCAGGGTGTTACGGATGAGGGTGATATAACAACACTTGGACGAGGTGGCTCAGACACCACAGCTGTCGCCCTTGCAGCTGCTCTCGAAGCTGATGCCTGTGAAATTTTCACAGATGTTGAGGGGGTGTACACAACCGATCCTAATATCTGTAAAACTGCTCGAAAAATTAATAGAATTACATACGATGAGATGCTTGAGCTCGCAAGCCTTGGGGCCAAGGTTCTAGACATTCGATCTGTTGGATTAGCCAAACGGTACAAAGTGCCACTGCATGTTCGTTCCACGTTTACTGAAAATGAGGGGACGTGGGTTGTTGAAGAGGAGAAAAAAATGGAATCCATGCTTGTTTCTGGCATAACATACAATAAAAATGAAGCCAGGATTACGATCACAAATGTACCAGATCAGCCAGGTGTGGCTGCAAAGATATTCCTGCCCATTTCAGATGCCGGAATAATTGTGGATATGATTATCCAGAACACAAAAGCTGGCGACATGACAGATATGACCTTTACAGTTGTCAGGAGTGATTATGATCGAGCTATGAAACTGCTCGAAAAAATTATTCAGGATATCGAGGCTGAAAGTGTTAGCTGTGCAAAAGAAATCACTAAAATTTCAATCGTTGGCGTGGGCATGCGTAATCATTCTGGCATTGCCTCAACCATGTTTCATATTTTAGCAAAAGAGGGCATCAATATTACGATGATATCCACCTCAGAAATTAAAGTTTCATGTATTATTGAAGAAAAATACACAGAGCTTGCAGTTCGTTCTCTGCATGAGGCATTTGCGCTGGACAAGAATAACGAGCCTGTTGAAGAGGAGAATCCAGAACCTGTTTCAGAATAAAATATCCGCTTGATCTTTACCATCTGGTCTACGTGTTTATAATGTTCTAAACATGCTTGACCATAGGGCAATCGATAAGCTGGTTCTGGCGATTGTTTCACCTGTTCATTAATTCCAATTAAATAAAACCTGTCAGTAGGTTTTCAGGAAGAATAAGACCATGTCGATAGAAATATATGACACCACCTTAAGGGACGGAACCCAGGCCGAAAATTTCAACTTGTCAGTGGAGGATAAGGTCAGGATATCCCTTCAACTTGACAAGCTTGGTATTGACTTCATTGAAGGTGGCTGGCCGGGGTCAAACCCTCTTGCCGTTGATTATTTTGACAGGATGCAAGATGTTCAACTAAAGCATGCAAAGTTGACTGCATTTGGCTCAACCAGACATTTTAAAAGTCCGCCAGAAAAAGATGCAAATCTTCAGGCGCTTTTAGCTGCGAAAACTCCTGCTATTACTATCTTTGGGAAAAGTTGGGATATCCATGTCTATGACGCTCTCCGCATTGAACTAGAAGACAACCTCCTCATCATTGAGGATTCTCTTGCCTATTTACGTCAACATGTGCAGACGCTTTTGTATGATGCAGAACATTTTTTTGATGGATTCAAAAAAAATCAGGATTATGCTCTGGCGACTCTTGGTCGTGCAATAGCCGGAGGAGCTGAAACTCTGATTTTATGTGATACAAATGGTGGTACCTTGCCCCATGAGATTCCGCCTATCATAAAAAGGGTTCAGCAGTACGTAAAAGAACAGGGGAGTGATGTCTCGCTTGGCATCCATCCGCATAACGATTCTGACACTGGAGTTGCTAATGCACTTGTAGCGTTGTCACAGGGTGTCACCCATGTCCAGGGAACCATAAATGGTTATGGTGAGAGATGCGGTAATGGCAATCTCACTTCTATTATCCCTGGAGCTGTTTTTAAAATGGGACTGGAGTGTGAAGCTGGTAAAAGGATTGATATGCTGTATGAAACATCAAGACTTGTCAATGAGTTGGCAAATCTTCCTCATAATAGATATCAACCGTATGTTGGCGAATCTGCATTTGCGCATAAAGGTGGAATTCATGTCAGTGCAGTCCAGAGAAATCCACTGACCTATGAACATATTGAACCTGAAAAAGTTGGAAACATCAGA
>CAMYOP010000136.1 GCA_947260045.1 uncultured Desulfobulbaceae bacterium | reverse complement strand
TTGCCCGAACTGAGCTTAAACAGGGATACAGATCGGAGTCTGCGCTTACCTAAATTTTTCCCAAAGATCAAGGGGGCTGAATTTTTTTTTGTAATTGAGCAAAAATCATTCTATCTCCCGAATTTGAGTGGAAAAATAGAATCAATCCTCTCATGAGCAAAAAGAAACAGGAGGCCGATATATGAAATGTGTCCTCATTATTCCCAGTTGGCGGCCCGAAGATATTTTTCCAGGAAAAACTGCTGCCAGCCAGATAAACTACTGGCAACCACTTGGCACCCTGTATGTGGCAGCTTCACTTAAAAAAGCAGGGCATGAGGTTCTCTTTTTAAATGGTGCTTTTTTAAGCGAAAAAGAAATCATCGAGCAATCCATAGCCTTTAATGCAGAGTTCGCTGGCATCTATTCCACCACCTTCGGCTGGCCCAAAGCACTTCTTACTACCTGGAAATTACGACAGAAAAACAAATCGCTTTTTATCACCGTCGGTGGCCCTTATCCCATAGCCATGCAGGAAAAATGTCTTAAAGATTCAGAGGCAATTGATGCTGTGGTGACAGGAGAGGGCGAGTATGCAGTGGTTGAACTGGTCAATATGCTTGAAAACAAAGGATCACTCCACTGCATATCAGGTCTCTATTTCCGGGAGAAAGGTCAGATCGTCCAAAATAAAGACCGTGATTTCATAACAGAGCTTGACGAGGTTCCTTTTCCGGCACGAGAACTCCTGGGTGATTTTGAAAAATATATTCCACCTCCTGCAACCTATAAGAGAAAACCCGTAGCCGTTGTCATGACCTCGCGAGGCTGTAATCGTAACTGTCTCTACTGTTTTCAAATTGATAGAAAGAGGGAAAAGGGTATTCGCTATCGATCAGTTGCAAACGTCATGGACGAAGTAGAGCTTTGTTTGCAGCAGGGCTATAAAGAAATCAAGTTTATCGATGATACCTTTGCCGCTGATTATAAGCGGGCAGAAGAGATAGCAGGAGAGATACTCAAGAGGAAACTGGATTTTTCCTGGTTTGCCTCGGCCTGTGTCAATCAGGTGGATTTACCCTTGTTGCAACTCTTTAAAAAGGCAGGCTGTTGGGCTATTTTGTTGGGTGCTGAAAGCGGGGTTCAAAAAGATCTCAACACCATCCGCAAAGGTATAACAACAGCTCAGATTGAACAAAGTGTGAAAAATGCCCAAAAGGCAGGCCTGAAAGTCTTTACGCCGTTTTTATTTGGAATTCCCGGCCAGACCTATGAAGATGCCCTCGAGTCCATAGATTTTGCCTGTCGCCTGAATCCGGACGTGGCCAATTTCCATGCACTGACTCCATTTCCAGGTACGGATCTCTATGATGAGCACCAAAAATATGGAACGCTCTCATCCAACCTGCAACATTATACCTATCAGGGGGCTGCATTTGTCCCGCACACCTTAACCCGGGAACAGATAGCAGGCTTGCGTCAGCTTGCCTTTCGCCGCTTCTATTCCCGTCCATCTTACCTGTTCAGGAGACTGTTGGCACTCCGTTCCTATACTGATCTGAAGGCGGCTTATACGGGTTTCACAAGTCTGATTCGTTTGTGGACTGAGAAAAATCTTTTTCGTCGGGAAGTGTCCCAGCTCAAATCATAATTGGCAATATTCTTTGAGTACTGCAGGGTACCTGGCTGGGTTAAAGAGAATATTCAACATGGTTGCACATTCGTGGGTGCAGCAGCATTTATTTTGATCAATTTTTTGGAGGACCTGCCTGCTGCCTTCACTTTGCAGGGTCGCCATCGCATCAAACTCGTAATCACGCAGGTTGCCAATCTTCATCGAAAAATCTTCACAGGGATAACAATCGCCCTGCCTGTCCACCACCAAAGACAATTTACCTGCATAGCAGGGCCTTGTTCTCTTTTCTTTATCTAAGGTTTTGTAGATAGAATCTCGCTGGACTATGTCCTGGGCTGCTTTGACCTTTGCGCCTGGAAAGGAATACTGGCCGCTTTTCTTTTGCTTTAATTGCCTGGCAAGGGCTTCTATTGTTTCCTGGTACAGTTTCTGGTCGATTTCTTTGAGTTGTGGATCGTGTGAAGCGCCGCGAATAAGGGAAATTGTATGGGTATGGTCTGGGGCAATGGTCTGGACCTGGCGGAGCCATTGGTCCATGATGTCCTGATTGAGTGAACAGAAGACGGTGTTGATGCCAAGCTCAAGGTTGGGCATGGTTTTCTGCAAGCGTTCAAGGGCCGTGAATGTTTGCATGGCTTTATCATAACAGCCGCTCACACCCCTTATTGTATCATGTAATTCCCTTGGACCATCAAGGGATATCTTGACCACCACCTTACTTCTGGGGCAGGCCTTGGCTATTTCTCTTGTTGTTTTGATGATGTGTTGCGTCTGCATGCCGTTTGTTGGCAGTAGAATAAACGATGGTTGATTACGCTCATAAAATATTTTACTCAGTTCAACCAGGTCCTCTCTCATAAAAATTTCACCACCGGAAAAAGCTAGCCAGAGCAGCTTGCCAAGGGAGGTGGAAAGTTTTTCATATTCAGCAAGGCTCAAGTCTTCATCCTGATTCTGGGCCACATTTTCATCTGCCAGATAAAAACAAAAAGAGCAGCGGGCGTTGCATTTTCTCGTAACAAAGAGGGTCAGGTGCAGGGGCCTGTGCTTGTGAAAAATAGAGGGGATGAAGCGCAGGGGCGAATAAGAGGAAGCGCCTCTCTCAGGATGACTGAGCGGGGTCATTTTTCTTTTTGAAAAACTGATAGGTGCCAAGGATTGTTCCTGCCAAAATGGGGAGAGGGTAGATAAAGAGATAATAGCCTATGGCTTTTGAAGCAAAAAGCATTCCTCCTGCTTGTGAAAAAATTACAAACAGCTTTCTCTGTATCAGCATATTGCATCCTAAAAGAAATATACCAAGAGAAAACAGGAGAAGGGATGGCCTCGCCAAAGCAAGTCCCATAAGCCCCCAAAAAAGGCAGAACGATGCCACATTTATTTTAAGCTCGTGGGAGGCAGTGCCTGAATCTCTCAGTAGGTCCTTATTGCCAATGGAATATTCCACCCAGTAGCGCGTTTTGGTCAGTCCATTTTTAAGTGACTGGCTAAAGTCATAGCCAAAATTATGGGCCACCAGGACATTTTCACAAGTGGTGAGAGCATTTCCCTGCTCAAGCAAACGATGACTAAATTCTACATCTTCTAAAATCGGCAGAAAATCTTCTTGAAAGCCACCTGTCTTCTTAAAAGTATCAGTGGAAATGAGCAGGGCATGGGTGGCGATATAATCTGGATTCTGCGCATTTTTTAACTCGAAAAAGTGAACGAAACCTGCCTGGAACATACTGTAAAAATTATCCTTATCATAGGCAACCGGGGTATACGTACCACCCACTACCATTGATTGTCTGCTGAATGCCAACAGCCCGTTTTTAAGACAATCTGGCTGGAGAATACAGTCAGAATCGGTAAAGAAAAGAAGGTCTCCCTGGGCCCTTGCTGCACCTTGGTTCCGTGCATGGGCAGCACCGCCCTGCTGCTCAAGTTGGATCAATGTACAGGGATATTGCTTAATTATTTCTTTGGAATTATCCGTTGAACCATCATCGACCACAATTATTTCCAGTGCTCTATGGCTGGATGCCAGCACACTTTCCAGGCACGATCCTATGATATGGCCATTATTATAATTGGGGATAACAACTGAAACCGTGTCCATGTCTGTATATATCCACCTGCAGTTTGAATACTGTGCCAATCGGCACAGTGTCAGAATTGATAAATGTCCCGATTGGCACAGCCAATCAGCCCATTGCCCCATAAATGATGAAGAGGAACTGGTATGGCTTTTGCTATATCTATACCAGAAGTTGAGACAGGTATCAGCTCCGGAAATTAAAAGCGGAATGCTCTTCCTGTCTAGAAGAATCCCTTTTGAGGAGGTTGGTACATGAAACGAATGGTAAAATTGAACTTGTTGCTTTTCTGTGTTGCTGTTGTAATCCTTAGCTTGGCGAGTATGGCAGGAGCTGCCACCTGGGCAAATCCCCAGTTATTAGTAGATGCTGACACCGTAAAGAAAAATGTTGATAAAGCAGATTGGGTAGTGGTGGATTCTAGGGATTTAAAGGATTATGTGGCTGGGCACATTCCAGGTGCTATCAGCATGGGTAAACGGACGAAAAAAGCATTGCGTGATTCAACTGCCCGGGTCTTCAATGATATTTCCAAATATGAAAAGATGCTCGGCAAAGCTGGTATCGGCAATGATACCCATGTGGTTTTTTACCATGGCGATATGAAAACGCTTACCGATGCCACCGTTGGTGTCTGGGTCATGGAATATCTTGGGCACGATAAAGTTCATTTGCTCAATGGCGGGCTTGATGCATGGCGTAAAGCTGGAAACCGTCTTGATAAAAAACCAACCATGAAGCCTGAAAAAACCTTTAAAGCAAATGTGGTTGCAAATGTCTATGCGTCCACCGCAGAAGTCCTTGAGATCGCCAACAGCAAAAATCCAACTGTTCAGTTAGTTGATGCCAGATCCAAGAAAGAATTCCAGGGTAAAGATATACGTTCTCTTCGGGGCGGGCATGTCCCCAATACCATGTTGAACGCAGTCCATGTTGATACTCTTACGAAAGTGAAAGATCCAAAAACAGGCAAAATGAAAGCAATAGCCTATCTTGATTACGACACAACATCTAAAGCCTACGCAGGACTTGATAAATCAAAAAGAACTGTAGCCTATTGCCAGACAGGTACACGCTCTACGCTCTCCTATCTTCAGCTGAGACTTCTCGGCTTTGAAAATGCTGCCAACTGGGATGAGTCCTGGCGTGTCTGGTCAGCAAGCTTGTATGAGAATTATCCGGTTGAAGCTGCAAATGGCCAGCAGTTCTATAATTTTGACAGTGTGAATAAAACTCTGAAAAAGCTGACTAAAAAAGTTGCAAAACTCGAAGCAGCTCTTATGAAAAAGTAAAAAAGATCTCCACCGCAGCACCTCCTTAGCCTTACCGGCCACTGCAAAGTGGCCGGCCTTTTTTTGAGCTCGCTAAAATGAAAAGGCTTGACTGGCGGAAGATTACTTGAAAGAAAATGCCGCGTGTTCTTTCAAAGCTTTTTACCTTCTGGCCTCTTTTGACTATTCAATAGTTGTTCCAGCTGTTTTCTATTTCTTCCTTGATCGTATCCATTAGTACAGGCATTGCAGCAGTCAGCATAAAAAGCAGGCCGCCGAATATCAGTATTAAGCAGCTGCTAACCTTTAATTATGTCTTCAACATAGTAACTTATACAACATGCCCAGTGCTAATATCAATAATCCGACAACTATTTTAATCATGATTTTCTTACCCCATTAAAAAAATCTCCAATTTAACCTTGTTTGTATGACATTTTTTATTACAACTCTTTGTAAAAGATCTGTGTGAACTTGTTTTTTTTCAACGTAAGTTGCTGAAGTGGTGATTGTTTTTCTTTGAATAAAGAGGGGCGGGAAGTACTGTCAGGCACGCAGAAAAATTTGACTCGTCTTTCTATTTCTTTGTTTCCGTGAGGGAAAAAATACTTAGAAATGGAACGTTTGAAGATGGGTTACAAAAATTGCAGAAGAAATTTTTTTCAACACATGCTCAAAAAAAGAAAATATAGGTGAATATTTTTCCAGAAACACCCGAAAATAGCATTATCTTTTGAAATCGTAGAGGATTTTGAGATAATAGAGTGAGATTACCTTTTAGAAAGGAGATCCCACCTACTGGTGAAAGGTCATCAGTATTTATTATTAGATTCAGATCAGAATTGTTTTGATGGGTGACAAGCCCATAGTCCGTATAAGGTACAGCTTGAAAACATTGTCTCAAAAGTTGTTTCTTCTAATCTTCTTTTCTTTGTGGCTGACTAGTGTGGTAAGCGCAGCTCAAGGAGATGTGCTCATCCTCTTTGATCAGTCAGCTCGTCTGCAATCAGTCAGTCCCTTTGATGTGTCCATTCTCTGGGCCCAGAATTTTGCTAGTAAATTTAAGGAACCCCACGATTTAGTATTTGTTGGATTCTCCGATGTGCTGACAGGGGAGATCCGCGTTTCCTCAGACGATAGTAAAACTCTGGAAACACTTGATGAGAAGCTTGCATCAATTAGAAAAGATGCATTGGCAACGGATCTGGAAAAACCCTTTTTCTATCTTAAAAATTATGACAGGGAAGTATTTCAGGCAGTGGTGATTACCGATGGTGAACCTGAATTATGGGACGAATATCATTATTATCTCAGCAAGCATATTATTTTTGACCAGCGCTACGAACATCTCAATGATGAATATCATCAGAAAAGCAGACAAGGAATGGCCAAGGCCAGGCTCTACGAACTCCTTCATGAGGCTTACTTTAAAAGAAATATCGAGCTCATCGAAGAAGGGTTGCCAGGCATCAAAGAAAAGATGGGTGAAAAACTTGTCTTTTTAGATATCAGCGGTCGTTTTCCCTATATTGAAAAATGGGCTACCAGTCTTGATGCTAAATTAATGATCAAGGACTTGGATAGTGCTGATTCTTCCCTGTTACGGCTTCAGAAATCGATTTTTGATCTTGAAGCCCAGATAAGCAATGAACTCTCGTCACAGGCAGGCCTTGTTGAGGAACAGCAAAAGACTCCTGATGAGCTGGCATGGCAAAGTCAGGAAGAGCTGAGCGAAAGTGGGGCTGGGGAAGGCGAAGCGACAGACATGGTTGAAGGAGATGTGAACAACGGGCAGCCACGTTTGGCCGGGGGACCTGCTCCTGAATCTGATCTGAACACTTCTGCTGAAGGAGAGGAATTGGTGCAGGTAGAGTCTTGGTATAGGGCTAAAGGGTCCATACTGAGTTTTTTTGCAGGGGTCTTGCTGTTTGTCTTCTTTCTGGTTGGACTGGGGCTCAGCTATTCCAGGCGTAAATTGAAAAAGGAGAGTGCTGGGCAGGATGAAGCAGGTGAAATTGTCAAACCTACGGAGAAAAAGGCAGGCTATTCTATTTTTGATAAGGTTCATGCCTTTATATCACTGAGCGTTATTTTGTTATTGCTCATAGGTCAGGCAGTGGCTTACTACCTTTGGGGTAAATGGCTGGAAGCAAAAAAGAAGCAGGATTTAACCTCTGAAATACATGAAGAAAATCCGGAAGTAGGTCTGGAATTACCAGAAATTGAAGGTGACGATGAAGAAGGCGAAGCCTTTGATACAGGAGATGGCCCTGAAGAGGGAGATGAAAACTTAGAAACATTTGAAGAAGCTGCTGTTGAAGGTGAGGAATCTGAAGAGGAAAAAGCACCGGAATCCAAAGGCGATGAGTCTGAAGAGTCTATTGAAGCTGCTGCCGAAAATGATGGGGCAGAAGAGGAAGAATTCTCCGGGTCCGAAGATGCTGAGTTTGAAGAACCCGTTGCAGCTCCTG
>CAMYOP010000135.1:7496-11867 GCA_947260045.1 uncultured Desulfobulbaceae bacterium | reverse complement strand
ATCAGCCATGACGAAAACCTGCTCGAAATGGTCAAAGTAAGCCTGAAGCAAATGGTACAACGGTGAATCGATCAGCTTGTGAGGGTGATAAAATACACTGGTGTTACTGCACAGTGAAGGATTTCCCATGGAGATGATCCAGAATATTATGCTCCATTATTCAATGGCATAGGGAGATTGAGATACGTCCTGCTAACCTCAAACTCTAACCTACTTGTCTAGGCTTAAGGTGTTTCCTGAATACGTACTGCTTCATTTGAGGTTGCCAGGTGCCAGGCGCCAGGTGTGATTGTAACTTAAACCAGAAATCTGTCAAAGAGGGTCTCGAGTTCTACATATGAAGCAACATTTCCTGATCAAGGTAAAAGCTCTTCCGGCCAAAGCCAACACTGCTCTTTCTTACCTTGCATCAACCTCTGGCACAGAAAAATCATCATGAGATTCCTTGACTACCTGGTGTCCAGGATCATATTCGAGAGAACGAAGATTTGCTTCAGCAGCTGCTTCAGCTTGCCCGGTATTACTATATGCCTCTGCTAAATATTGAAAGACCTCAAGCCCTGGTATAAGTTCAGCGGAGTGCCTGAGCAGTTTAAGCCCTTCCTCATATTCTCCAATTTTCACATACACCCGACCAAGTCTGAATATAAGATCTGGATCTTCCGGATCTATTTTTTGTTCCAGCTGATAATTTTTCAGTGCTTTATCATAGTCTTTTAAATGCTCGAAACATGCTCCAATATTGAGATAGATATTTTCTATATTTTGATTGAGGTTCAGAGCACGCTGGTAGGAATTGATTGCTTCACGGTAATATCTCTGGTTCATCAGGTATGAAGCCAGGCTATGGAAAGACTTGGCAGATCCGTCACGCTCTGCCCTTCTGAGCTGTTCCTTGATATAGCTTTTCATAAATTTCTTTTTAATATTACGATCATTTTGTAAAAGTAAATGCAACCACCAGTCAGCAAAAAGAGTCTGTCTTATTAATCTCTCAGCATGTAACAGTAAAGCAACTGGATCAAAATCAACATTTGGCTCAAGTGTTTTGGCCAGTTTCTCAACTGACATGCTGTTTCTTATCCTTTTCTTAAATCCTTCATAGCCTCTTTTTTTCAACCTAGTCATGGCAAACTCAAGAGCGGGATAATCAACGCTATTCAGCTTTCCCCCTTTTTCAGCAATAAGACCAAAAGCATCCGGCTCAAGAAGCTGATAGACAATCTGTCTGGCATTAATTTCAAATTGTCGATCAAAACTCAGGGAAAGCGTCTGGTTTTCAGCAATAACATCAGGGTTATGGGGCTTAATTTTTTTATCAGAACAGATCAGCAGAAAATAGGAACTCTTAATATAGGCAAGTGAACTATACTCGAAAGCTTCACCAAGAGTTCTGAGCATGATGTCAATTCCCTCATCACCCACCCTTGAATCAACCCAGGTAACATAGACACCATCATCTGACAGACGCTTTTTAACGGCCTGTAAAAAATCAAGGGTGTAGAGTTTCGATGAGCTGAAGTAGAGAGGCGTTGTGACAGTGTTAATAATGAGAGAATAACTACTGTCACCAGCCTTGATATAGTGAATGGCATCATCTTGAAAAAGACTTACCCGTGGATTATTTTCAATATCAAAATTATAAGCCTTCATCCGGTGGAGATTTTTCAGTACCGTCCCATTAATTTCAACGCCATCGGTTTTATCAAAAACAAGACCTGCCACCGACGCTGTATTACCACTGCCCACACCCAAAACAAGGGCTCTATCCAACCTTGGAGAAAATATTGATGAAACAGCACCCACCAATGGTTCGTAGGGGGAATCCAGGTGCATGGAAACATAGCCGTTAACAAAAAATTTAGGACGATTCTCCTTCCAGATTATAGAAAAAACCTCCTGGGGACCTTTGAATGTATCGGGCATGATCATATTTTTTTTCTGATCATTGAATTTTTTTGCTGAAGCATAAGATGTATGGCCGAGATACAGTAGGTTTTCATTCCAAAGATACAGCGCCTGGGGTATCAGGAGCAGCCCCAGCACAACCCCTATTCTTGCCAGCCAGCCTTGACATTTAGAATACAGCAAGAGACTTGAAAGAGACAATCCCCCTATGATCAAAAGTAAAATGTAATAGTCAAAGAGCTGGTGCAGGAAAAGAACCATCAGTAAAAATCCGCAGCCATTGGCAAGGGATGAAAGAAAAAGCAGTTGACCCGATTCACGAGCCACATTTTTCTGGGTGGTCATAAGAGCTGGAATGGTGGCACCAAAACTAAGAGCAGGTACCCCTGCTACGAGTACCAGGATAGCCATTTTAAAAGCAATTATGCCTATTGAGTACTGAGCGGCTGCCTGGTTATAGGTAGCATATAGACCAGCAACCCATTCAAAGCTTGAAAGGAGCCAGGCCAGGCCGATAAGGTTTGCCAGCATCACACCAGCAAATGTAAGTTCTAATTTTCGAACAAAATAGGAACCAAGGGCAATACCGGAGAGGATAAGACAGAGCACCAGGGCAAAGGTTTCTCTAAATGGTCCGAAAAGACATTCACCAAGTTTTATCAGGAGTAATTGAAAAATTGCCGAGCCTATACTGGCAAGGATAAGGGCTGTTTTCTGTGAGATTGGATACTCTTGCCTGCCAGCTTTCTTCTTGGGTGGATCTCTTCTGATATCGCTAAAGGAAATAAACAACAGTATGGCTATTACAACATTGATTGCTGCTATGCTGACAGTTGCAAACCGTACACCTAGCAAACGAATCAGATAAAACTCTATGAGTAGCACCACTATAGCTGCACCAAAATTATAGATCGCATATGTACGGGCAAAAACAAGACCAAAGCGCAACCTGGCCATATAGCCAGAAAAAAGAGGAAGGCTGACTCCTATCAGAAAGGATGGCAGGGCAAGAAGAAAAATACAGGCGAGTAAGGGGTAAGACCAGAAATTTGGCAGAACTCCAGAATAGAGTAGATTGTCCAGAGCTGGAAGGGAAAAAGCAAAACCTAAGGCATAGACACCTATTAAACCCTCTACCAGGAAAAGGTAACGCCACAGCCTGTGGGCATAGAGAGTCCCAAAACCGATACCAACCAAAAAAGTAAGCAATATTGAAGCATTAACCAGAAACTGACTGCCAATCAAATCACCCAGTAAACGACCATAGAGCACCTCATAAGAAATACCACAAAAACCAGACGCCAGCAGGATAGTAGACAAATAATAGAGTCTTCCCTGGTTTTTTTCCATCGCCTGGTCCATGGTCAATTCATCCGTCTCGTCAGCTCTTTCTTATAAACTCCTGTAGTGGAGTGTATCACAGGGAACAAGCTGAGTAAAAACACCTTTTGGGGTCAAGCGTCTGAGACGAAGGTCAATAAAATTTCTGATTACCCACAAAGCTCAGCATATTAACCATTGAGAGAGGACTGATAGTATTTTTCTATTTATATTCGGGAGACAGAATAATTTTCGCTGATACTACGCGAAAAAAATTCGGTCCCCTTAGGCTTAGAAAAAATTTAGATACGCGTAGACTCCGATCTGTCTCCAGGATTAAGCTGAGCTTTGTGGATAATCAGAATAAGATTTATACAAAAAATTGTATATTTGGATTTTTTACAACAAAGTATAGGAGAAAAAATACTATAGAGGACTGTAGGAGTTAGAAAAATGGAGCGAAATTTTAGAAAATTCATCCTGCTTCTGGGCCACATGGAGCCAATATATATCCTTTGAACCTTTCAATAATTCAAAACCAAAAAAAAGCTCTCTCAATTAGGAGACAGCCTTTTTCATAGATAAGTGCCAAATATATTATTTTTCATTACCCTGAAGGTTGAAGGCAAGAGGCAAGACGCTAGAACCAAAAACTGATTCCGAAAACAAATTGAAATTCATCAACATTATCTCCTTCCTCAAGAGCATAATCAGCAGTAGCGCCATACAAACGAGTCCAGTTCACACCGATATAGGGGGCAAATTCACGACGGATTTCATAGCGCAGACGTAAGCCAGCTTCAATCTCAGCAAGCCCTGAGCCAATTCCGACAGCCTCATCATCCCTGCCATACAGATTCACCTCAATCTCAGGAACCAGGGCAAGCCGTGGGCTAAGCATCAGCTCATATTCCAACTGGAAACGTGCTGCAGTTCGCCCTTCATCCCCAACAAAGAGCGCAGCATCAATATCAAAATAGTAAGGAGCCAAACCCTTTACGCCAAAAGCCAACCAGTCACGATCAGGGGACGGACGGACATCTCGCCGCCAACCAAGCTGCAGGTCCCAAAACGGTGCGATTGCCCTACTATAGAGTGCCTGTAGCTCCATTTCTTCAACACCATCGTCAACATACTCACCAT
>CAMYOP010000135.1:0-7482 GCA_947260045.1 uncultured Desulfobulbaceae bacterium | reverse complement strand
CTTCAGCCTCCCAAACCAGTGGATCACTGTCGTCACCTGTCCTAATCTCAAGTTGGTCCAAGACCAGCATGGTCAGTATTGGATCATCATTCATACCGCTGGCAAAGGCTAAACCTGGAACTGAAAGTGCCAGTAAGAGCAACGTTGTATATATTTTCATAGTCTCCCCCTAGCTCACAATAACTTTACGAAACATTCCAAGCATGTGATACAGCAAGTGGCAATGGAAAGCCCAACCCCCCATGGCATCTGCTGTCACCAGATAACTTATCTTTGAGCCAGGCTGAACAATAACCGTATGTTTGCGCGGAATTTGCCGCCCATCGCCTGTTTCCAGCTCACTCCACATACCATGTAAATGCATGGGATGATTCATCATTGTATCATTTACAAAAATTATCCTGAGTCGTTCACCGTATTTAAAGCGCAACGGTTCAGCGTCTGCATACTTCACACCATTGATTGACCACATATAGCGGGCCATATTGCCGGTCAGATGCAATTGAATCTCACGGCCCGGCTCACGAGAGTCGGCAGTATGATAAAGGTTACGCAGGTCTGCATAAGTGAGGGAGCGACGACCATTGTCACGCAGGCCAACACCAGGATCATCCAGCCTGAACTGAGGATTGTCTGCTCGCATATCAACATGGGGACCAAATTCCGTTGCTGCATGCACAATCTCCTTATTGCTGCCATGGCCTGGCATGCCTGGCATGGTTATCCCACTCTTTTTGCCCATTTTCCCATGCATACCTGACATTCCATGGTCCATTCCGGTCATTCCGGTCATCCCTTCCATACCTTCCATACTACCCATGTCCATGCCCATATCCTGATGGGTCAAAATCGGATAGGGATCAAGACTTGGGGCTTCCACAGTGAGAGCAGGATCTGGTGTCAGGGTGCCACGGGCATAACCTGTACGGTCAAAAGCCTGGGCAAAAATACAGTAGGCACGGTCATCTTTGGGCTCCACGATGACATCATAGGTTTCAGCAACACCGATTCGAAATTCATCAACAGAAACCGGTTCGACATTCTGACCGTCTGCAGCGATCACTGTCATCTTCAAGCCTGGTATACAGACATCAAAAAAGCTCATTGCCGAGCCGTTTATTATGCGAAGACGAACTTTTTCACCGCGTTTAAACAAGCCGGTCCAGCCTTCTGTCGGGGTCTGCCCATTCATCAAAAAGGTGTAGGTATAACCAGTGACATCTGAGATATCACGATCGCTCATTCGCATCCGGTTCCACATGCTGCGTTCCATCCAGGTGTGAGCCGCACCATTTTTTTGAATATCACGAACCAAATCACCAGTAGTCCGTTCAGCAAAATTATAATAGCCACTCATTTTTTTGAGCTTGGCGTAAACATTATCCGGATCTTCATCCGACCAGTCCGACAGCATAACCACATAATCACGATCATAAGTGAAAGGTTCCGGCTCCAGGGGATCTATGACAAGTGCACCATAGAGGCCTGTCTGTTCCTGGAATCCAGAATGGCTATGATACCAGTAGGTCCCACTCTGATTCACCTTGAACTGATAGCTAAAAGTTTCACCAGGAGCAATTCCCTTAAAACTGATATCTGGAACACCATCCATTGGAGCTGGCAAGATAATGCCATGCCAGTGGATAGAGCTCATTTCCGAAAGCTGATTGCTTACATTCAGTGTTACACGATCTCCTTCCCGCCAACGAAGGATTGGTCCGGGGATAGAACCATTTATTGCTGTCGCTACCCGCTGCTTACCGGTAAAATTGACAGTCTTCGGGGATAATGTCAGGTTGAACTGGCGACCATGAAGTGTTGGCTGCAGTTGAGAATTTCCAGTCGCAGCGAACAAGCGCTCTGGTGATACTCCAAGCCCGAGCAGGGCTCCGCCTGCAGCGATACCCTTTACAAATTGGCGGCGCGGCATATAAATCTCATTACAATCCAAAAACGCTTTTTCAATTTTTGTCCTGAGTTTCATCTCAACCTCATTTCAGTTCATGTTCAACTCTATTTTTCCCTGTCACTATAAGTAGATATAGAACTTCAAATATCTGCACCTCTCACAATATACCTTCCCACTGTGTCGTGCTTTCCAGTTGAGAAGACATCGTTTTATTTATGGGGTAATCATCTCATTAATGAACATATTTGTTTGGATTTAGTTCAAATATTTTTTTGCATTGATCTGAACAAAATTGATATGTTTTTCCAAAATGTTCGCTTATAAGCAAGGTCTCTCCCCTTACCATCATTCCACATACAGGGTCCTTGCTATTATCTGTGGACTCCGTAAGGTGCCTGTGACCTTGATGATTTTTCTCCTTACCTAGTTGACTATCTTGTTCGCCGGAATTTTGATCTTCACCGCCGCAACATCCCTTGCCAGTAGATCCTTTACTCATCGCTAAATAGACGAGTGCTGCTAGAAATATGATCCAAATGATATTTATAGTTGTCATGATACTTCTCCATCCTGATACGATATTCGTTTTTATGATTACCACTACAACTCAGTTGTAATCTAAAGAGAGGGAATCAATTTTATTTTTTCGTTATTATTCGGGAGACAGAATAATTTTCGCTGATAATACGCGAAAAAAATTCGGTCCCCTTAGGCCTCTGAAAAATTTAGGTAAGCGCAGACTCCGATCTGTCTCCCGGTGTTAACTGATCTTTAGTGCTAATCAAATTCTTTTTATTCCTATAATTGCGTTAAACAATAATCACTGTTCCATACTTTAGGGTTAAGGGTATCAGGGTATTTATATTGAAAAATCAGGTGATGCATAAATAAAGAAGGTTATAGAGAGTATATATCAAATCATATTTTAAAAACGATCATTTAAAAAAGAGTGCTTTTTGATGTAATATGAAATTATTACAGACCATTTTCACTGAGGACCTGTATTGAATATTTTGGAACCTGACTGTAGAGCTTCATACTACGTTGGAGGAGTTCTGGATACGGGTGTCAAGTGTATCCTCTGTAAAATCTACATAAAGAAAGACTTTCCTTCTCGTATGAAAATTCATTTAAATTACCATTGTCTAAAATCAATCAAGCCTAAGGAATAATTGTTCGGGATCGATGAAAAAGAAAACGCCACAGCCGGTTTGGATAAATTATCTCCTTTTAGGAGCAGCTGGTGTATTTTTTTTATCAGTCATGTTTACTGGATGGAAAGCGTATCCAAAGCAAAACCATGTAATGACACAATACATTGCAGACCTTACCATCAACCTGACAGGTCTACCAATTCGTGAACATTGTACATCATGTCATCCTGCAGGGCGTTTTCCACTTATAATATCCAGGAAAAAGCGACAAGATAAGCCTCATCCAGATATCACTCCTCATCTTACAGAAGAACTTGGTTGTACCGGATGTCACCTGGGGGAAGGTATGGCAGTGGATCCAAACATTTCCCATGGGCTGCCAGGCATGGGGGCGAGAGAAGTCCTTAAGAAAAAAGATGTGCAGGCAAGCTGCTACACCTGCCATAAACTGGCTCCTCTTCAAGGAGCAAAACTGGCCTGGAAAGGCTACAAACTCTTTTTTGAAAAAGGGTGCGATACCTGCCACTTTGTGGACGGCTTAGAACTGGCTGGTCGGTATGGCCCAGAACTCAGTACAATAGGTACCTATTTGGGACTAAAGAAAATTCAGGAATCCATCAAATATCCAAAAAATGATCCTGTCAACTCCATCATGCCGCGTATCCCTCTTTCTTCCAGCCAAATAAAAGCAATCAGCTATTTCTTAAAAAGCAGAACGAAAAATCCTGCCCATTTAACACCCATGGCAAGAAATGCTTTACGGAGCGAAAAAAAGGTCCATAGCGGTCAAGAACCCTCTACAGGTCAAAATATTTTTAAAGATAAAAAATGTATGGCCTGCCACCAATATGGCGACATTGATGGTGGCGTGGCGACAGATCTGACCTTTATTGCCCAGATGCGTAGCAAATCTTACCTGCGCGATTATCTACGCAATCCACAAAAACTTGTTCCCGGTGCGATTATGCCAGTGATTGCCATGAGCCCTGTGGAAGAAGAAAAAATTCTCGATTTCCTGGTGACAAGTTCTTATTTTACCTTGAAAAAAAGAGATCCTAAAAATCTCTACATGGCTCTTTGTCAGCGTTGTCACGCAGCTGACGGTAATGGCATGGGTATTATCTATAAAAATCTATCAGGACTGCCCAGACCCTTTCTAAAAAATAGTGACTTCTACAGGTCAGTCCCTCAATCCAGAATAATTAAAAGTGTAGAGTCCGGAATTCCAGGAAGCGCTATGCCTCCATATGACAAGATACTGAGTAAAGCAGAAATCGACTCATTGCTGACTCTTATTTTTGACTCGTTTATAGGATTGAAAAGAGATGACAAGAAAAAATTTGCAACATTGCCCCCTGAGCAAAAAAATCCCTTAGCAACAAAGCACACCAAAAAATTATACATGAAAAACTGCCTACGTTGCCACGGTAAATTTGGAACAGGAACAGGTCCGGAATACCTGGAGCACACCCCCAGGCCGAGAAACTTCACCAACAATGTATTTTTTAATGATATTGAAGATAAACGTATTGCCCGTTCAATCTATGATGGAGTTCCTGGAACTTCAATGCCACCGTTTAAGACCATTGTTCCGGACAATGAATTATGGAATCTGGTTACCATGGTAAGGATGTTTTCAAAAAACGATGACTAAACAAATAGACAATAAATCAACCAGGAGAGAATGGTTACAAAAAGGGCTGATCTATGGAGCTGTTGGTACCGCTTCGGCTGCACTTGCGGGTATATTTATTGATGTCTGGTTCTCAGCAAGCAGATTTACAACCGCCCGCTGGGTAAACATCGCTCCAGCGTCTACCATTCCCTATGACATGACAGTACCCTTTCCCGACAAAAAAATTGCCATTGTCAGAAAAAACTCCAGACTTGCTGCAGTTAGTCTTGAATGCACCCATCTCGGCTGCTTGGTGACAGCAACAGGCCAAGGATTTTACTGCCCATGCCATGGTAGTTTCTTTGGTTCACAAGGGGAAGTCTACAGCGGCCCGGCAACAAGGTCTCTCCCATGGTACACAGTGCGTATTCACAAAAACAACATCTGGATCCACACTGGCAGCAAACAGCAAACCCCTTTCTGGGTCACTATAGGTTGAATGTTGAAATCCACAAAACAGCAAGGTACTAAAAGAAATTTTATTGATCACATCCATCCTCCGAGTGTCCGGTCACGAACACTGCGACCATGGACAACTTTTGGACTTGGCATTGCTGCTCTGACATGTCTCTTTGTTCTTTTTTTAACGGGAATTACACTTTTCCTTTACTATGTACCTGAACAATCCAAAGCCTATGAGCGCATTCTCCACATCACCACCGGGCTACGCTTTGGGAACCTTATCAGGAACCTTCACTACCTGGCCGCAAATGGATTAATAATCATAACGAGCCTGCACCTCATCAGAGTATTTTTGACCTCTGAACTCAGACAACGATATCTGAACTGGCTCTATGGGCTTGTTTTATTTACACTCATATTACTGTCAAATTTTACAGGTTACATCCTCCCCTGGGACCAGATTTCCTACTGGGCAATTAAAATTGGTGCATCACTTGCTGGTTATTTCCCTGTTATTGGCGGATTTGTCCAAAATTTTCTCCTTGGAGGCGAAGGCATTGGTCCTGAAACACTCATTCGTGCTTTTGCTCTCCACGTTGGTGTCTTCCCTCCTCTATTCATACTATTTGTTGCCCTCCACCTCTGGAGAATCAGAAAGGATGGTGGGTTAACGCATCCATCCCCATCATCTGACACCACATTACCAGCAAATCCCTGGCTGTATCGTCTTGAGTTTTCAGTTTTTCTGCTTGTTTTGTCTGTTTTGCTGGTCTTATCTAATTTTATTGACGCCCCTGTCTTTGAAAGGGCAAACTCTCTTCATCCCCCCAATCCGGCAAAAGCTCCCTGGTATTTTATCGGTATTCAGGAGCTTGTAAGCTATTCCGCGATGTTTGGTGGAGTAATTATTCCCTTGTTTATGCTTGCCTTTTTCATAATTGCTCCCTTAATGGAGCATTCCCAAAAACAAGCTGTAGGATTTTTTATGAATAAAAATCTATGGGTAAAAGCAATATTCATCCTTATAATTGTAAGCCAGATAGTTCTTATAATAATCGGTCAGTGGTTCAGAGGAAAAAACTGGGCTTTTATAATGCCTTTTTGACAAAGTATCTGTTCCTTGGAGAAAAATATGACCTCAGAAAAAATAGTTGTTCTCATCAGTTTCTTCCTATTTGCTCTCTTGTCTTCTGCCTTTGCTGTTGACGAAAAAACCCCAAAAGAAATAGACAGCATTATGCATGCTTCCCCTCCAGAGCTAAACGCAAAAGCATCTGCGCTTCTCGAAAAAAAATATCCCGATGAAGATTGGGATGCCTATAATTTCCCATCATTTGTCTATACCAGTGATGAGATTGAGACAGGTTACAAAATAGCTGTTAAAGAACCTCAATTATTAAAACAGACTTTTTGTTATTGTTTTTGTGATTCCATGGGCCATGCAAGTTTACTGAGCTGTTTCTGGAAAGACGGCAAGGTTGGCGGAGCATTTGATTCACATGGAGCATATTGTAATATCTGTATTACTCAGGCAATGCAGGCCCTGTTGGTTTATGACCTTGGCGCATCGGAGAAAGAAGTGGATAAGCTCATGGAAACAAGGTTTAAAAAGAATATAGAGAAACAGAAAAATAAAACTAAAAATATAAGTGAAGGCGTAAGTAATGAGTGCAATGAATGTGGAGATTAAGTGGGGAAATAGAAACTCGATTCAACAGTATTCCCATCAAAATTCACATAAAACCAGACAATAGACGATATTAACCCACACCATAATCAGGAAGTATATTGAATCGTATTATTTCTTAAATGGCTACTCTTGCCATTGAAAATCTCTTGGAATTATCTTCATAACTGACTTTGAAATAGGTAAATATACCTATTTCAAAAACAACTTTTATATGTTCAAATAAAGAATATATAAAAGGATTATGTCGATTTGGTAATATGAAAAACAGCTGATATTCCATTTCAAAAAAATATAAACGATACTGTTTCAATAAAAGGAAACACTTCACCCATGGCAAATATTCTTGTGGTTGATGATGACAGTACTCTCCTTGAATTTATCCAAATAACCTTAGAAGAAGATAATCATAAAGTCACTGCCACTCCTGACAGTCGTGTCGCTCTACAATTGCTCAATGAGATGCCGATCGACATGATCATTACAGATATCTTTATGCCTGATCCTGGTGGGTTAGAGATCATCATGAAAGCAAATCAAGACCTACCACAAACAAAGGTAATAGCCATTTCTGCTGGTGGTGGCATTGAATCAGTAGATTTTTTTACATTGGCAACAAACCTAGGTGCGCATCAAGCGCTAAAAAAGCCCTTGA
>CAMYOP010000134.1 GCA_947260045.1 uncultured Desulfobulbaceae bacterium | reverse complement strand
AGGAATTAATTCAAAAGGCTTTGGAAAAGAGCGGTGGCAATCGATCCAAGGCTGCACGTCTCTTAAAAATTCCACGCCATGTACTTATCTATCGTATGGAAAAATTCAAACTCTAACTGCCTGGTATAATCCCTGATATAGGCAAAACCGCATCTATTCCGAAAAGCTAACTATTGCCAAGCCAATTTAGTTAGAACCGAAACTGTTCAAGAAATGAGGTGCCCAGCTCTTGAATGAAGAATATTCTTCACTTCATTCAAGAATATTCTTCATTCTTTTCAAAACAGAATTCCTTGACAGTCTGCTACGCCACCCGATCCATCGAACAACTACTTGTTATTAAACAGTATTTATTTATTTTTCGTTGTTTGGCACAAGCATTGCTAGATAATATAGCGATCAGATGAATCCCCTTCCAAACAGCCCTGGCAGGAGGTAACATTCCTGCCAGGGCATGCTTATACAGGGAGAAACGAAGGACAAACTTCTAATTGAAAATGGATGATTGATGATGACAGTTAAAAACAAAGCTCGAACAATCATAGTACTTTTTCTTTTCACTTTTTCGCTGGCAGCCATATCCTTTGCCGATCAAGTAAAACGGTCCAGCTTTCTGGTGGAAAAGCTTTCCTGCGGCTCCTGTCTTTCTTCCATAGAACAAGAACTGAAGGCTCTTGATGGGACATTAGGAATGGAAGGTGATATTCGCCTCGGCATGGTAGTAGTTGATCACCAGACCAGACTATCGGAAGAAGAGATTGCGACAATTCATGAGAGGTATCACGGGTGGGTCGCTGGTATTATTTTACAGGCTCAAAGCGAAACAATTGTTCACCATAATAACGGGGAGAATGATTCGACGCCTGAAGCGATATTTTCTTTTCTTTACCAGGAAGTATTCAAGCTGCTGGCCGAAAACGAGCAACAAATTCTGCTCCAGGCCGCGCTGCTGCCTCAAATTTCCCCCACGGTCATCAAATCCCTCACCATGGATATGGAAAGCGGCTCTTTTCTACAAAAATTCTATAAAAACGGATACTTTATCACCTTGCACAGTGAAAAAGAAAATCTGTATCAGTTTCACCCGATGTTTCGTGAATTTTTACTTGCAAAAGGCGAGGAGTTATTTTCAGCAGAGCGTCACCATCGTTTACAATCACAATGTGCAGAGCTGCTCATGGCTCAAGGATTGCCGGATGAAGCGGCAGAACTTTTGAAAGATTCACAAAACTGGAGCGGGCTGACAGAGTTTATACACGCCCATGGCCAGCGTTTAATCATGCAAGGCAGGTACCGGAACCTGCTTAGACTCATCGAGAGCCTGCCGGAAAAGAACAGATATAATCCCTGGATGCTTTTCTGGACAGGCAGTGCTCTCTTACATACTGATGCCACTGCGGCGCAAAACAATTTTGAAGAAGCTCTTCTTCTGTTTGAGAAGCAGGATCAACTTGAAGGAATATGCGTATGCTGGGCCGGTTTGGTTGAATCTATTCTTTTTACCTGGGATGATCCACGAGTGCTTGATGGATGGATAGCTTGGATGGAAAAACTGCTTACAGAAAAAAGCCTGGAAGACCTGCCTCCTGAAATCATGGGCAGAGTTACTTTCGCTATGTTCTCTGCCCTGGCACATCGATGTCCTCAACATCCAAGTATGGAAATGTGGGAAAAACAAGTTGCGATTATGACCGAAACCATTCCCGATGTCAATCAACGGGTGGTTGTGACCTCTCATTACCTCTATTACCAGATATGGCTTGGCAGGTTCACCGAGGTGAAGGCAGTTATAGAACGGTTTAGGAATTCAAGTTTTCTCAATGCACTTGCCCCCCTTAATCTGCTTTTTTGGCTACAGTTAGAAACAACTTTTTTCTGGTTGACAGGTCAACTTAAAAGCTGTGATGCAACGGTGAAGGAAGCCCTGAAGCTGACTGATAAAACCGGTATCCACATCTTGAAATTTCAACTCCTGATTCAGAGTGCATATCTGTCGTTTGAGTCAGACTCTGCTAAAAAACGAAGCCAGGCATTAAAAAAAGTTCTGGATTCCATGGAAAATACAGGCCGACTCTTTCAGGGCCATTTCTACTATGCAGCTGCCCTGAATGCATTGCACGATAAAAATCCGGAGAGTGCTTTCGTTCATATTCAGAAATCTTATGATCAAACAATCGATTCAGACTCGCCTTTTCCAAAAGCGCTCAGCACCATTGCCATGGTGCGAATCCTGATCGAGCTTGGCCGGTTCGATGAGACCGGACCATATATTCAACAGGCAGACAAAATCGCGGCTGGTATGAAAAGCCGGTTCCTTTCTTATTCTCTCTCATTTGCACAAGCTGAACTGGCTTTTGCCCAGGACCGGGTAAAAAACGGGTTGGCATTCCTTAGAGCAGCGCTTGAAGCCGGGAAAAAGATGAACATTTACTATCTTGACTGGTGGCGGCCGGACATCATGACCAATCTTTTCATGAAAGCCCTGGAGCATGATATCGAAGTAGAGTACGTGCAGGAATATATCCGCAGGCGGGGCTTGATACCTGCAACACCGCCTCTCCATCTCCATAACTGGCCGTGGCAGATCAGAATTTTCACTCTTGGCAGGTTCACCATTGTCATAAATGAAAAACCCCTTAAACTGACTGGCAAAGGGCAGAAAAAAACAATTGAGCTTCTCAAAGCCCTGATTGCCAAAGGTGGTCGTGAAGTGCACGAGGAGAAGCTTTCCGAAATATTGTGGCCAGATGCTGACGGCGATGCGGCCCACAGTGCATTTACCTCCACATTGTACAGGCTGCGTAAAATTTTACCTGCTGAAACTCTGACTGTGAATGATTCAAAGCTATCCCTTAATGACCGCCGCTGCTGGCTTGATACCTGGGCCCTTGAGCGACAACTCTCAGATGTGGAACAATCACTTACAAATGATTCTGACCTGAAAGGGGAAGGTTTAGAGAAGGTTCAAAAGGCTTTTGACTTATATAATGGACCGCTTTTCACCAGGGAAGCCCAGGAAAGCTGGATCATCGCACCCAGGGAACGCATTGTTCTCAGGCTATTGCGGGTGATTGAAAAACTTGTTGCCCTCTACAGGGAGTCAGAAGATTGTCTGAAAGTTATTTCTCTCTATGAGAAAGCACTGGAACTGGATCCACTTTCAGAAGAATACTACCGCGGACTGATGCAATGCTTTTCAACAAATGGTGACAGGCCAAAAGCACTCTCCGTATACACCAGGTGCAAAGATCAGCTGAATGCCGCCTTTGGCATTGAACCCTCCAAAGAGACGCAGGCTCTGTATCAACAAATTCTTTCCTGATACAGAAAACTCCCTCCTCCTTCTTTCTTGAAAAAATTCCAAGCTTTGACCGATCTGTCAAATCATATGCACCTTCGGACTTGTTTAATCAGAAAATGTATCCGACACTGAATCCAAGATAATGGCTCATATTGGTATATTCTCCTTCCTGAAAACCATTGGAAACGGACCTGTCTTCATAGAGTTCAATATCGTAAAAGGCATCGATCTGCCATTTGCCCTTAGTTACGCCTACACCAAGAGCGAAATTATTCTGGTCTGAATCCGGATTGCCCGGTTCAAGTGTGTGGTCAGGAACCGGTGTCTCGATATAGGCGTAACCGGCACGAATTTGATAGCCTGTGGGAAATATGTATTCAGCTCCGAACTTGACTTGCAAGGCATCATCCCAGTCAAGAAGCAGAAAAGCGGCAAAGGGTCACCGCTGACCTTTGGGGGGTATTAGATGTAGGAGTAATTTCTTGTTGACCCGCATTTCTCATTAACGTTTCGTTCATTTGGGTGAACCCATGGACAAGGCTGGTTTCTAAGGAGTATAGGGAATAGGGTCTTTATGGGTGCGCCGTATTTCCGGGTCCTGCTCAAACGTTATTGGGTTCCTGGTCAGTGAGCTTGTCACTGAATTCTTACAATATGGAATTATCAGGTAAAATCAGTCAGGCCTTTGTGGCTTTCAATTTACCCTGTAGTTTATCCTGCCAGTTGTAAATTTCCTCTAAGTAGCGTCTTGCAAGGGGGTGATCCATCTATCACTATAAAAGTGCAATTAACAGCTGAGTTTTCTATAGAACCATTGTATTTGGAAGACAATCCATTCTATGAATTCTTAATTTGCTAAGCAAGTGTCCATGTTTTTCCACAATCGTTGTCCCTGACTGTCTATTTTCCACTAAAAACAAATTTAAAATTTTATACTGTTTAATGTATTATAGGAATAAATAGATATATCTTCATTTTGGCTCAATATTTAGCCATTTATCTGAGTTATGATAGAGCGAGTTATTAGTAATATAGTGTTGCATTGCTTTTTTCAATTTACGTTGTAGCTGCTTGAAATTTAATTCAATTTTCCCTGAGAATATTTATTCTCCCTATCCTATAAAGGTCTAAAAATGAAATATCTCCTTCATAAAATACTCACTATGAGTCTATTTTTACTTTTTCTGCCAATAGCAGAAAGTAAAGCGGATGTGAGCCAGATGGTTCTGGATAAGGCCAGACAGAAACTCGTTCAGGAGCTTGGTAACAGGGGATATCCTAATGCTTCAAACCTTCTTGGTCAGATTGATGCTGCTACCCTGGGAACCTATTTGGGGCAGGTAAGTGCTGGTGAGGCTGAACAGGTTGTTTCTAAAGTTTTACAGGAACAGGTTGCGGGTAAAGTGCAGGCGGTCAAAGAAGACCTTTATAAAAAAGGGAAAGAGTATGCTATCAGCCAAGGTGTGCTCGGTTCGGACACGCAACAGTATATTGGTGCAATTGAAAATAACTGGGATGATCTTCGGGATTTGTCCAGTAAGGCATTAGCTGGAGACTTCAGGGGAGCTGGTGATCTCTTTCTGCAGAGGATGAAGGAGCGAGTCCAGGTAAAAGTGAAAGATGTTGCCACTGGATATGCGGTAGATACCATTGATTTCTTTTTGAAAGATCTGGTTGGTCAGAGTGTGGGCGCAATATATTTCAAAATTATTGAATTGGAGCTCATGGCCATTGAAAAATTTGAATCCTTCAGTAAGGACTATTTTTCCCGTTTTTCCTGTGTTGGTAAGGATGGGAATCAGGTCCTGCGAAATTGGTGTACCCAGTATGAAACCATGCGAACTCTTGGCCATAATTCCCGCAATGCTTTTTATCTTCAGGATGACCGGGCAGGATGTGCGCTTTCCATAGCCAATATGGTTTTGTTACCAGGTAAGTGGTATTCCACCTCACGAAAAAATAAATTCGGAACCACCATTCGTCCAGATGACAACACCATGATTCAACAACTTGAATCATGCTATGTCTCTTCAATACTTCAGAAAAATAACACAAGCATACAGGCACTTATCGAGAAAGGACGGAAGGAGGCTGATGGCCGTTTGTTTGGTTTTATTCAGGAAGGCATGAAGGGTGGACGTAAAGAGCTGGTATCTATTTTTGATGGTTTAAAGTTCAAGACTGATTTCACCACGACCATACGAGTTGTTGATAATGTTGATGGTAAGGCTATCAGCGATGCAATAATCAATTATGATGGTGAGAGTAAAAACGCTGCAAACGGCGTGGTTAGTTTTCAGAAAAAATACACCTTTTTTGATGCTGAAGGGGATGTTGAACTCTCGGCAAAGGCTGATGGATACAGTGAGAAAACAGTTTCCTATTCAAGGCGTCTTCTGGAAAACCGGGTTGATCAGCAAAAAGATAGCCTTGAACTGAGCCTTTCTCTTTTTCCAGAAAAGTCCACAACAACAGATGGGGACCAGGAAATACAAGTAGAGGTCAGCCTTGTTAACAAAAAAGATA
Organism: uncultured Desulfobulbaceae bacterium; assembly: GCA_947260045.1. Taxonomy (GTDB): domain Bacteria; phylum Desulfobacterota; class Desulfobulbia; order Desulfobulbales; family Desulfobulbaceae; genus CAMYOP01. The sequence continues at coordinate 1,713 of CAMYOP010000134.1, read as the reverse complement.
TGACTGCAATTGCAGACGGAAAGGTACTCTTTGATGGTCAAGAGCAGGTTGCCAGTGGTGGTATTGCTGTATTTATCCGAAAAATGGCTTTTTTTACTGGTGCTGAAGCCGCAACTACTGTGTCAGTTTCTGCGCAGGCAGACGGCTACCAGGATGGTTCAGCAAGTTTTAGCCGCCAGGATTTAACAGGTAAAATTGATAAAGATCAAGGACGCCTTAGCTTAGAACTGCAACTTGAGCCAGAAGACGCAACAGCGGATGATAGAGTAAAAGATTTTACGCTTGAATGTCTTCCTGCTGAAATTTATAAAGATGAAAACTCAATTTGTAATGCTAAAATTTCCTTTGAATCGGGTAAGGATACTGTAGTAAACACCTCTGTTCTTTGGGATCCTGCACTTGTGGAGAATAGCAAGGGCATAGTGCGGGGAGGGGAAATATTAAAAGCCTATGGTCTTCCCCATACTGTAAACGTCAAGGCAGCATACCAGGCTTCACCAGAACAGGGTGGGAAAAAGTGGACAGCCAAGGCCGATGTGAAAGTCAAAGATGGTATAGCCAATCCACAACCCAGGATTCAACTTACAAAAGCAGCAAATAGCACAAGCGTATTAAAAGGTGATACTGTCACTTACACCTACCAGGTCTCAAATCCTGGAAATACAGCTCTTCGCCTGATAGATGTAAAAGATGATAAATGCAAGCCTGTGTCTTATCTTTCTGGTGATAGCAATAAAGATAAAATACTTGACCAGTCAGAAACATGGGTCTTTGAGTGTGCTGCTAAGCTTAATACAGATACAACCAACCAGGCAACGGCAAGTGGACAAATAGCGCAAGGCACGAAAGTAAGAGCAAGTGCTACTGCCACAGTCCTTGTAAAAGCCGTGCCGACCTCTAAATGTCCGCCTCCCCAGGTAGAAGTTCCCTATCTCTTATATATGACTGAAGCCGAAGCAATGGAGACCCTGCGTAAAGCAGGGCTTGTCGGCAAGGTGAGCAGCCGTGAAAATTCTGTTTCATTTCTCAAGGGTCAGGTTCTGCGGCATGATCCTGTAGATGGTGTCTGTATAGCAGCAGGAAGTACGGTCAGCATGGTACTTTCTCTTGGTCCGAAAAAAGATGATCCTCCACCTAAACCAAGGGGACCTTTACAGGCAGAAATTGATTGTGGTGACAGCTTTGAACTTTCTCCAGGTGATTTTCTTGGTCGTAGTTGTGGTATAATTGTCCGAAATTGGAACAGTAATACCGAAGACCGGGTAGAAATCATAATTGAATTTGATTCTTCCTCAGGCATTACAGTGACTCCAGGTGATTGGTCTGTTCCGCCAAGCCTGATGTATACAGCAGGTGTCACTGATTATTACGACCGCTACATTTTTTCCCAGACTTTTCGGGCAAAAGATAACGCCTCTCCTGGAACCACGCCTGTTACAATCACCGTTCGGCAGCAAAATGGTGGTTCGGTTACTCTGAATTTGACCATAGCAATTCTTGCAGATGGGCTGTTACCAAGTTCTGGACCTGGAATAAGGCCACCAGCAAATGTAAGAACAGGTGGTGGCGGTGAATTTTGTGTCTGGCGTTATAAATTGTTTGGCGACCCGCCTCCATGTTTTCATCTTGTAAAAGCCAAATGTGATCACCGCGTGTATACAAACCCATCCAATGGCTATGAACTGGTTGGTCAGAATATGACCTGGGGAGAAG
>CAMYOP010000133.1:1104-8673 GCA_947260045.1 uncultured Desulfobulbaceae bacterium | reverse complement strand
GAAGCTGCAATCGAGCACCATACCCCGCCAATTTATAAAGGAAAACGACTCAAACTTTATTACACAGCCCAGCTTGGCAGCGCACCTCCGACCTTTGCCATCGTTGCAAACGTCCCCAAGGGTATTCATTTCTCTTATCAGCGATATTTAAAGAACAAATTCAGGGAAGGACTTGGCCTGGATAAAATACCCATCAGACTATTTTTTAAAGAACGCTCCCAGCGCCGTAAAAAAAAGTAATATTTTTTTAATTACACTGTAATTGTGCCTGATGATAAGCATGGATAAAGCAGATTGAAAAGATAAAGAAAAGTAGCAAATTATTTTCTGATTACCGACAAACCTCAGCTTTAAACTTCAGAGGAAGGTGACCGATTTCGCCGAACGGTCAAGCCGTCCGGCTATTTTTCCGTTCAATTCGGGAGACAGAGTAATTTTCGCTTAAATAGCGCGAAAAAAATTCAGTCCCCTATGGTTTGAGGAAAAATTGAGGTAAGCGTAGACACCGATCTGTCACCCGTATTAGCTGCGCTTCATTGGTAATCAGGAATTATTTAGTCTTCATATTAATAACAGGACAGTGCTATGAAAAGCTTAATTAATGATCTCATTGGTAAGTCTCCCTTTGGTCCTATTGTCGAGCATACCAAAAAAGTGCATCAATCTGTGGAACTTTTTTGACTTCTCATGGAGTACCTGGTTGAAGAGGATTATGACGAAATTCAGACCCTTCATTCCAAGATGTCAAAACTGGCACATGAAGAGGATTTGATTAAGCATAATACCAGAGAGGTTATAAGGGAGCGTTACTTCCTCCCTGTTGAGCGTTCCGTTCTTATTAATTTTTAGTCCGTCAGGAAAAAATTGCGGATACGTCCTAGGATCATGCGGTGGTTGTGACCTTGCGTAAAACCACGCTGCATCCTTTTATTCATGATCTTTTGCTTAATCGGAAAAAGCCTGTTCTTTTCAACTATTCTTCAACTAATGGTGAGTCGCTAGCCAGGGATTGCTAGAGGTGAATCAAAAGCAAGGGAGAACCTTAAGGGTAAGGGCTGCGTTTATAAAGCGGGTTGAGCTTGAACGAAAAAAAGGGTTTACAAGATGGATACTCATCCTGTAAACCCTTTTAGTTTCTGGAGGCGACGACCAGATTCGAACTGGTGAATAATGGTTTTGCAGACCACTGCCTTACCACTTGGCTACGTCGCCTTACACGCTTGAACGTGACGGCACTTTATAACATAGATTCTGATTTTGACAAGGGTAAATAATTAAAATGGGAACATCGATTGAAAATTTAATCCTGGATAATCTTCCCCGTCTTAAAGAACTGCAAGATACGATCGATTATCAGTTTAATGATACATCTCTGTTGCAGCAAGCACTCATCCACAGCTCCTATTCTTTCGAGCAGCTTGGTGGAGAAAAACATAATGAAACCTTGGAGTTTCTTGGAGATGCTGTCCTTGATCTGACGGTTGGTTATATTCTTTTTATGCGCTACCCGAAAATGCGTGAGGGAAAGTTGACCCGTATGCGTTCTTCTCTCGTCAGTGAACCCGGCCTTGCCGCCATGGCGCTCAAGGTGGACCTGGGACGCTATTTACTGTTGGGCAAAGGGGAGGATGCATCTTGTGGCAGGAAAAAATCTTCTATCCTGTCATGTGCTTACGAGGCCTTGATTGGTGCTCTTTTTATTGATGGCGGATATGACGCAGCTCTTGCCTATGTAAAAAGATCCTTTGAACCAATGCTAGATGAGGGGCGGGAAATGCTGATGATTACTGATGCTAAAAGCGGTTTGCAGGAATATTTACAGGAACACTTTAATGAGGGGCCAGGCTATGTGCTTGATAATGAGGAAGGTCCCGCACACGCACGGATTTTCTATAGCTCAGTTGTGTTTCAGGGCGAGGTGCTTGGTAGCGGTAAAGCTTCCAATAAAAAGGAAGCAGAGCAGCAGGCCGCAAGAGAGGCCCTTGAGAAGCTGGTTGCAAAAGAAGATTCTTAACTTTTAGTCAGTGTATCCATGGCACTTGTCATACCAATATTTATTCCCCATGAAGGCTGTCCTCACGTCTGTGTTTTTTGTAATCAGCATCGTATCACCGGTGCTGGAACATCTCGCAGGGTAGGGACTCTTGAGGTTGTGTCCATCATAGAAACATGGTTGGCGCGGGTAAGTGCAAGGCAAAGAGATGAGGTTCAGGTTGCATTTTATGGTGGAAGTTTTACCGGCCTTGCAATGAAACGGCAGCAGGAGCTGCTTGGGGCAGTCCAACCTTATTTAGAAGATGGTACAGTTCAGTCTATACGACTCTCAACGAGGCCGGATTATATAAGCCCGGAGATTGTTGATTTTTTACTGGCTAGCGGTGTCCAGCTGGTAGAACTCGGGGTGCAGAGTATGGCTGATGCCGTTCTTGCTGCAAGCAACAGAGGGCATCTGTCATCCCATGTGAACAGGGCAGTCAAATTTTTACGGGTAAAAAAGTTGCAGGTGGGAATTCAACTTATGCTTGGATTACCAGGAGAATGCCGAAAGACTTTACGTGAAAGCGCATACAAGGTGATTGCACTGAGACCGGATTGTGTCCGTATTTATCCTGTTTTGGTACTTTCTGGCAGTCCTCTGGCAAAATTATATCAAGATGATAAGTACACGCCTCATAGCCTGGCTTATGCAACTTTACTTGCCGCCTGGCTGAAGGAACGTTTTGACAGGTATGGTATACCAATCATTCGTCTTGGCCTGCAGGCAACACCTGAGCTGGAAGAAGCAATACTGGCTGGACCGTATCACCCCTCATTTGGTGAACTGGTGCGGGCAAGACTCATGCTGCAAAAAACTCGATCAATCCTTGCTGACGTCAGTGAGGGTGAGAAGGTGATTTTGAAAATATCGGAAAAGGATCAGTCTGCTTTTCGGGGAATACGCTCAGGTAACATGAAACGATTAGAGCAGGCAGGTCTTTTAGAAAAGTTTATTTTGCACACAGATCCCATGCAGCCTCGTCAGACAGTTGTTAAAATGGAATTAATTGAAAATATATAGGAATAAGTAAAAGCAATGCTCAGTGTCAATAATCTTAGTTTACAATACGGCTCAAAACATCTTTTCAAGGCTGTCTCTGCCCAGGTCCACAATGGAGATCGTATTGGTCTTGCAGGGGTTAATGGTGCTGGGAAATCAACCCTTTTGAAAATCATGTGTAAGAAACAGGAATCAGATCCAGGTATTGTGAGCAGGGCTGCCTGGTTTAGTGTTGCCTATCTGCCCCAGGAGGTGACGATTGACCTGGGAACTGCGACTCTCTATGAGGAGGCAGAGTCTGCTTTTGCCGATGTTTTAAAGATGCAGGAAGAGGTCGATGCCCTGGGGAAAGAGATGGCAGTATTGTCCTCTGATGATCCACAAATTGAGACATTGCTTAATCGCCAGGGAGAATTGCAGCATCAGCTGGAACGAGTTGATATTTTTCGAATCCGGCCTCAGATTGAACAAATTCTTTTTGGGCTTGGCTTTTCTGCAGTAGATCTTGAAAAAAAGGCAGCCAGCTTTTCCGGTGGCTGGATCATGCGTTTGCTGCTGGCAAAATTACTTTTGAAAAAACCTTCCTTATTATTACTGGATGAACCGACCAACCATCTAGATCTGGATTCTCTGACCTGGCTTGAGAATTTTCTGGCCCAGTATCAGGGGGCCCTGGTTGTTATTTCCCATGATCGTTCCTTTCTTGACAAAATCACCTCGATAACCTGGGAGCTGAGTCTTGGCAAACTGAATGTTTATCGGGGCAATTATTCGCATTATCTCGTTGAAAAAGAACAGCGCCTTGAACTTGAGCGAGGTGCATATGCCAACCAGCAGGCAAAGATCAAACAAACCGAACGTTTTATAGAACGTTTTCGCTCTAAATCAACCAAAGCCAGACAGGTGCAGAGCCGGGTTAAACAGCTGGAAAAAATGGAAAAGGTCCAGTTGTCTGAAACTGACAGGACCATTCGTTTTTCTTTTACTCCAGCCAGCCCTTCAGGTCGGGATGCTTTGATTGTAAATGGACTGCAGAAAAGTTTCGGTGATATCGAAATTTTTGGTGATATTACCTTTTCTTTGCAGCGAGGGGACAAGCTTGCTGTGGTTGGGGTTAATGGTGCTGGAAAAACTACACTTTTGAAGATTCTTTCTGGAGCCCTTCCTGCTGAAGGAGAGGTGAAGCCAGGCCATAATGTCATTCTTACTTATTTTGGTCAGCATCAGGCCCAGGAACTCCCTGGAGACTTGAACATTTTGGACACGGTCTATCATTCGGCTCGGGATATGACTGTGACCCAGGTGCGTTCACTGCTCGGAGCTTTTTTGTTTAGCGGCGATGACGTTGAGAAAAAGGTATCGATTTTATCTGGTGGTGAAAAAAGTAGAGTTGCCCTTGCCAAAATGTTGGTGAAACCTGCAAACCTGATGCTGCTTGATGAGCCGACAAATCATCTGGATATCAGTTCACAGGAGGTTTTGCAGGAAGCAATGGGCCAATACGAAGGGGCTATAATCGTTGTTTCCCATAACCGTTTTTTCGTGAACAGCTTTGTAAATAAAGTGCTTGAGATTCGTGATGGTAAGGCGACCATGTACCTGGGTAATATTGACGATTATCTCGAAAAAAAGAAGACACTGGATCTCCAGGAACAAGATACTGCTGTAAACAAACCGGGAGCTGCTCGGAAACAGGAATTAAATAATATCGAATCAAGTTCTGACAAAAAAGCCAAGAGAAGGGAACGGGCAAAAATCAGACAAGAGCTGAGTCATAAAATCAAGCCCTGGAAGTCCCAGGTCAATAAGGCCGAAAAGCAGATCGAAACGATGGAGGAGCAGAAAGAGTTATTTGAACAGCAGATGGCCGATCCAGCGACCTACGATGATCAAAAAAAATGGGCTGAACTATCAAAGGAGTACGCAGCTGTAAAAAGACGCCTTGAGAGGCAATATCAGCTCTGGGAAGAAGCCCAGGAGCAAATAGAAGAAATTGAGAAGGATCTTACCTGAAGATCGTGACAAAGTCTGATAACAAATCAGCCTCTGCTACATCTTGAAGCAGGGGCTGATTTGCTTTCAAATCCTAAAAGCATGACGTGACGCCAATCTTTTACTCGCTCAGAATTCCAGCAGTGGCAAGGAAAAGGTCTGAGTCACGAATGACACCCACCAGTTGCTCACCTTCGAAAACAGGCAAAACTGTTACTTTATTTCTGTGCATTAATTTGAGAGCATCAATGAGCTTTGTCTCAGGAGTAACATTCTCTCCTTTTAATTTTAACATTATTTTACTCACTTTGGTCTCAGAATTTTTCTTTACACGCGAGACAAAATTGATTTTGGCTTCGTCATAATCATGGGCATCGGCTTCAGCAAATGCTATGGAGAGTCCAAGTGATTGAAGTCTCTGGTTGAATGTACCAGCAAGTTCAGGAATGAGAATCTGCAAAACGCTACGGAAGTCGAGAATACCAACCAACTTACCACTGTCATCAACAACAAGACTTGTCCTGTGTCCAGCTTCAGTGCATTTTCCAGTTTCCACTTCGCAAAATACTTGTCTCAAGTCCATTACAGCTTCACTTAAGCTTTTAGTTGGACTTGTCACTGAACAGTCAGTGATGGGGACCATCAACTCTTTAACATGTCTATCAAGAAACATTGTATATCCTCCCTTTATACAGACGTAGAGCAGTTAGTACTCTGTAATACGTGGTTTTCCGCAGGTACGTGGATCTCTAAGATATTGCAGAATAATACTTTTTTAGACGTCTGAATTTTAAGTTATAAACTGTCTATGTTCATAGAAGTCTTAGGAAAATCAATCATTCCTGTCAAGGGAAAAGACTACAATATCATGGATATTGTTATGCTTTCAATAAGTTCCTTTTTTGGAGACAGGGACGTGTGTTTGGGGAAAAGCCTTGCTGCGGAACGGTTTGGTGGATTCGTGTGTAATGTTTATTGGAAAAGTTATGTTCTAGATCCCCTGTATAAGGTCTCAGAGTCCTGGGTAATTTTAGATACGCTTATAAATTAGATCTCGTACAGTATTACCCTGTTGAACACTTCTTCTTTCAAATTTAGTGAAAGGTCGTTTTGTGGGACGTGGGTGAAAATTACCTGAACCTGCCTGGTTTGTAAAATCAACGGTGGATTCTATGACTTGTATTATATGCTTGGCGTAATCGTTACTATCAGTGACTGTATGGAATAAACCTCCTGGTTCAAGCACATGTTTGATTTTTTGTATAAATTCAATTTGAACAATACGGCGTTTCTGGTGGCGAGATTTTGTCCAGGGGTCAGGGAATAGCAGGTACATCCTTTCTATACTTTGCGCTGGTAGCTGGTCTAAGACTTCCAGGGCATCGCGACGATCTATTCGTATATTTGTAATATTTTTTTCGCGTAAGCGTTGCAATAGACGACCAACGCCAGGGAGATGTACTTCAATTCCCAGATAATCCTTTTCAGGATGGGCAAGTGCCATTTCCAGGAGAGCATCACCCATGCCAAAACCTATCTCTAGCTGACGGGGTGCCTGTCGTCCAAACAGGCTGTCCAGTTCCAGAGGACCTTTCTCTGAAATACCGTAATAGTGCCATAATTCATCCAGGGCACGTTTCTGGGCAGCTACCATACGTCCCTGGCGTCGAACATAACTTTTATTTTGGAGCATGTTGTAACTTCAGTTTCTTTTTCAGAAAAATAGAAGGTGCTTTTTTTATGTTAAATTTTTTCTTAAAGCCCCCCTCCATCAGGGAAATATTTTGAATTGGCTTGTCTGAAAGGTCGCTGGTGTCATATTGCAGGGTTGATTCCAAAGTATCTAGATCAAGTTTGAATAACTTTGTACCAGAGCTATAAAGAAGGAAATTCGGTTTTAAAAATTCAATTGCACTTATGGGGAAATTGACCGACTCGTAAATCCTTTGCACATTTCCAGTGACAGTCTCAGGGCCAGCACCTGATATTTTAAAAAGGCCGGAAGGTACGGTATTTCCTGTGGTGAAATAAAGATTATTTTTGTCATCAAATGCAAAATGACCGCCTCGCCAGGTACTCCAATAAGTGTAACATCCAGGATTACAAATATCTGGCACTTTGAGGTCACTGCCAGCTAAAGTGTAATACGGCACTGCATTGTCTTGTTCATCAAGGAAAAAAATTCTACCTTCAGTTTCGCTGTGATATGCACTAAAAAAGAATTTATATTTGACGGCATCGTCTCTTATCTTTATGTCTCGTATATAGGTTGGGTGTTGATATATTGGCAAATCTTCATCTGCTTTTGGATTATTTGAATGAGTTTTATAAATGTCTTTCAGTCCATTTGACCAGCAATAAAAAATTACATCATGAGACACATAATCTATTGAATCAGGGCCAAAAACTTTCCTTTCGAAAATAATTTTTGGGGCAATAGAGCTTCCGATATTAATTTCATAAATGCAGTGACCTCTGTGTATGGTTAGGGCAAGTCTAGTCATCTTCTTTCTTCCCAATAGTTTTTCTGATTGGAGTAT
>CAMYOP010000133.1:0-1056 GCA_947260045.1 uncultured Desulfobulbaceae bacterium | reverse complement strand
AATTTGTTAAACTAGTTTCAATGGTTTGTAACTAGTTTAACAGAGCGTATTGTTGCAAATAATTAATCTGCTGATAAGGTATGTTCCATTCGTGCAGGTAGAATATTTTGAATGTATGTCTCGGACCTATTTACTGTAAAATCAAATTGTTCTGTGGGTAGATGAATGACCATACTTTCCCTATACTCTGTTTTAAACGGAATCAAAAACGTCACAAATAGTAATAATCTCCTGACAATAACAAGATACAAGGACTGTTCTTGCTATGGTGCAATTTTATTCAATCTTTTTCTGTTCCTAAAAAATATTTTGACATTTAATTCTATAAACTGTAGCATTTTCAATAAGTAAGGTTCTGTGAACGAGCCATTTTTTCAGGTTTTTCATTTCATTTTAGAATGAAGAAAAATAAGTATGTTCTTGTTTTTTTGAGACAGGTTGGGCTTGAAGAACGGATGTCCTCCTTTAAAAATTAATATTTCAGACTACAGAGGATCGTGATGTCGTTGAAAAAACAAACAAGCAAATTGTTGAATGGGTGTTCTCTTTTTTTGGCTTGCACGGCTGTTTTTTTGCCAGCATCCTCTGCTTTTGCCTGGGAGCCGAATAAAAAGGTTGAAAAAAAATCCAGTATTACAATTAATCAGATTGAAATCGCAGCAAGTGTCAGAATGTCGCTTGGCCTGCTCAATGGCAAATCATCAGAGGTGGTTTATGAGCCTGATTTTGATCATAAGTTAAGCCAGCTGGATTGGGAAATAGATGGCGTGTATATGCTTGGCATAGGAGGGTCAGTCGCACCTTTGCCATGGCTGAATTTTAATGCTGATGTCTGGTTTAAACTCAATGAAGGTGAAGGAACCATGAATGATTATGATTGGTTCTTACTTGATTTTCAGTATACCCACTGGTCAAATCACAGGGATGTTCCCCTGACCAAAGGTCTCATGTTCGACATTAATGCCGAGGCCACTATTTATGAATATGAGAAGACCAAGTTTCATGCTATTTTAGGCTTCAAGCATGATACCTGGGAATGGAAAGCCTATGGTGGTG
>CAMYOP010000132.1 GCA_947260045.1 uncultured Desulfobulbaceae bacterium | reverse complement strand
CTAAATACCTTTTTTGCTGTTCCCCTGATTATACCTAGTACCACATCGTAATACTTCCGTTTTGCGTAATCATTGGCCCGCAACATACTTGACAAGTTTGCATATTTAAGGCATATGTAATATAATAAACATTATCATGTAATAATCCGACTAAACTTCTTACATTGTGAAGCATATGAATACGCCATCAAACATGTTTCGGTTGACAACGCAGCGACAAATAATTTTAGAAGAGTTGTCTAAAGTTAAAACCCACCCCACTGCAAATGAGCTGTATGATATGGTCCGGAAACGGCTTCCTCGGATTGGCTTGGGAACAGTTTATCGCAACTTGGAATTAATGGCGGAAAACGGCATGATTCTAAAACTGGAAGTTGGTGGTACGCAAAAAAGATTTGATGCAACCACCTCAGACCACTACCATATCAGATGTGCAGATTGTGGCAAAGTAGATGACATTGATGTTCCAGTGATAAGCAACCTGATCAATTCTGCTGCCAATGCTACTTCATACAACATTTTAGGTCATAATATAGAATTTTCCGGAACATGTCCTGATTGTCAAGGCAGTCAGATGAACACAACTGCCATGGAGCAGTAACAGGATCTGGCCCAGAAGAGACTTCTTACCTAAATCGCACCTGGCAAAATCTTCTCTTGCCAACTTTTAACAAGAGTTGACCCTCTGCGGTGATATCCGTTTGCGGGTTACTTATTTTTTCACCATCCACAGAAACAGCATTCTGCTTGATCATGCGCCTGGCATCAGAGGTGGAAGAGACAAGTCCAGCCTCATGCAGTAATTTAGGAAGCCAAATCACCTCACCATCCACTTGAACTTCCATCTCAGGAATTTCATCAGGCAGTTGCCTTTCCTTGAAAACCTGTTCAAAATTTTTCTCTGCCTTTTGGGCGGACTCACTATCATGGAATCTGCTTACCAATTCGCAAGCAAGCTTGGATTTCACTTTTTTGGGATGAATCTTCCCTGAATCCATATCCTGTTTGAGTGTTGCAATTTCACTTGTGGATAAATCGCTGAGAAGTTCGTAATAGCGAAACATCAAATCATCACTGATTGACATAATTTTCCCGTAAATATCATCTGCAGAATCTGCAACACCAATATAATTACCCAGGGATTTACTCATCTTATTCACGCCATCCAGACCTTCCAGAAGCGGCATGGTCAGGACAACCTGAGGAGCTTGCCCCTTACTGCGCTGTAAGTCTCTCCCCATCAGAAGATTGAATAACTGATCGGTTCCGCCAAGCTCAACGTCGGCTTCAAGAGCAACAGAGTCGTAGCCCTGAATAAGAGGATAAAGAAATTCATGGATAGAGATAGGTCGATTGCTTTCAAAGCGTTTTTTAAAGTCATCACGCTCAAGCATTCTGGCAACAGTAAGTTGAGAGGCAAGCTTTATCATGTCGTATGAACTGAGTCTTCCAAGCCACTCAGAATTAAAGACAACTTTAGTTTTCTCTGGATCCAGAATTTTGAAGACCTGTTCCTTATAGGTTTCAGCATTACGAACAACATCATCGGCAGTCAGGGGGGGACGAGTCTCAGACTTACCTGTAGGGTCACCGATTAAACCTGTAAAATCACCTATTAAGAAGTTAATCTCATGACCAAGTATTTGAAAATGCCGTAATTTTTGCAGCAAAACAGTATGGCCAAGGTGAAGATCTGGGGCGGTGGGATCAAATCCTGCCTTTATCTTGAGAGGTTTTCCTGTTTCATATGCATTCTTGAGCTTTTTTTCCAAATCCTCTCTAGATATTAAATCGACAATTCCACGCTCAATTAATGCGAGTTGTTCTTCTACAGGTTTCACTTCTAACTCCTACTACTTGGCGTATTCTACAGCTCTGGTTTCTCTTATAACGGTCACTCTGATCTGGCCAGGGTATGTCAACTGATCCTCAATGGATTTGGCAATATCCCTACTCATCAAAAGAGCTTCATCATCTTTAATTTTTTGACTATCAACAATTATTCGTAAATCCCGACCAGCCTGAATGGCATAGGATTTTTCAACACCTTTAAAGGCGTTAGCAATGTTTTCCAGGTCCTCCAGGCGTTTAACATAGCTCTGGAGCATTTCCTTACGAGCCCCTGGCCTTGCACCAGAGAGGGCATCAGCGGACTGTACGAGAATATCAAGCACAGACTTTGGTGGCTGGTCCTCATGATGGGCGCCAATTGCATAAACTACATCGTCAGGCTCGCCATATTTTCTGGCAATATCCCTACCGATAATGGCATGGGATCCTTCCACCTCATGATCAACAGCTTTACCTATATCATGCAACAAACCGGCTCTTTTGGCCTTTTTCACATCCAAACCAAGCTCAGAAGCCATTACACCGCACAGGAAAGCGACTTCAAGAGAATGCTGTAATATATTTTGCCCGTAACTTGTTCGATATTTGAGGCGACCAATTGTATTAATCAAGTCAACATGCATTCCATGAGCGCCCACATCAAAGGTAGCCTGTTCACCTGCTTCTCGAATGCTTACCTCAAGCTCCTTTGTAACCTTTTCAACAACCTCTTCAATACGGGCGGGATGAATTCTGCCATCAGATATTAATTGTTCAAGGGCCAGTCGGGCAATTTCTCTTCGTATAGGGTTGAACCCTGACAAAATAACTGCCTCTGGAGTATCGTCAATTATTATATCGATACCTGTTGCAGCTTCTATGGCCCTGATATTTCTTCCTTCTCGCCCGATAATCCTACCTTTCATCTCATCGTTAGGCAGTAAAACCATGGAAACGGTTTTGTCCGCTACATAGTCACCTGCGTAGCGTGAAATTGCCAAAGCCAGAATATTTTTTCCTTTCCGGTCAGCTTCCATTTTCATTTCATTTTCAATTCGAGCCAACCTTTTTGCGCTCTCCATCCTCGCCTCACTTTCAATGGATTCCATTAAAAGTTTTTTGGCTTCATCGCGACCAATACCTGCAATTTGTTCTAATTTAAAACGATGGTTGTCGATGAGTTCAGCCAGGTCATTTTCTTGAAGAATAATATCTTGTTCACGCTTTTTACATTTTTCCCCTAAAGAGCTTAAGTCATTCTCTTTTTTCTCAAGGCCAGCAAGCTCATTTTGAACCTCATCAAGTTTTCGGTCCAATCTTCTCTGTTCTGTTTTTAATTCCGATCTGCTTCCTTTTATCTCAAGTTCCGCTTCTTTTTTGAGTTGATAAACTTCTTCTTTTGCATGAAGGACAGCTTCTTTTTTTATCTGTTCGGCTTCCTGAATAGCATTTTCAACTATCTGGCGACCCTGGGCTTCAATGTTGGACTGATTCCCCTCTATTAATTTTTTCCTCAGGAGAAATCCTATGACAACCCCTGCTATAAGACCGAGTGCGGCCAGAAACAGGACGATTCCGTTTATATCCATAAAATACACCCTTTTGGTTACGCAGTAACCCGAATAGCATTTTCCATAATGGACGGGAACTGCAGAATATTAAAAAAAGGAATGTTGAGTGATACCCAGGATAGAAAAACCCAGGTCAGGAGACGGGGCAGCTAAAAAGTACCCCAAACACTTTAGAATGAAAAAAAAGATCATCCGCACCATTGACCTTTAAATCTCACACCTTAGACCGACAAAGTAGGTCTGATAACCAAGCGGATGCCTGAAAACCACCTCTACCCTCTATTGTCACCGGCTGGAGGGATCATGCATATATGTAAACCTGATTTCATCAGAAAAATCTCTCAATCAATCAAAAAGGCCTTGCCACCTGCTTCACTCTAAACCATTCCACTTATGCCTCAGGGATAATGGCCGTATATCTTTACAGCGTATTCGCTGTTATCCTAAAAAAAATCCCCACGCTGCCGTGTTAGCGGAATGATTAAACCTAATAGAAATTAGGCGGGCGGCTCTCATGCTTTTTTCAGGGAATCAAAAAAGATTTCCATCCAAAAACAAATATGAATACCCTTTTAAAGAGTGTTTGGCTCAATACTCCGGTAATCACCAACAGCGCAGGGAAATTCTATATTCCTCTTTATTTACTTCTATTATAGCAATAAACGGGCAAAAGCAAAGAGATTATTTTCCTTAGAAAAATCAGTCAATTCCAGATGCCACTTTAGCTATAAGTTTATCAATGGAAGCCTCGTGCTGAGCACGAAAATTTTCAAAATCTTTGCCCAGGCTAATGTTCTTGGCAGCTAACCTCAAACAGCCAAGAACAAGAAGTTTGCTGGCAGGAACAGTAGACCTTCCTACCTGATCGACAGCTCCAAATTCCTCCTGAACCATGGTAACGATTTCATCTACTTCTTCATCAGGAGCATCTGTATAGAAAGAAAACTCCTGACCAAACAAGGTAAAATGTACCAATCGTTCCATAAAAATTTACCTATCGAGTCCAGGATCTCTATATGCTATGTTCGATCAGCTTCAGCAAAGAACAGGTTTCCCTGAACTCCAGCCTGATCATCATTCTGATCTTCATTCTGCGATTTGCCCTGCTCCTCATCTTGATTCTTTTCTGAATCATCCTCAGATTCCCATAGCTCTATCCGATCGATGAGACTGGCAACCCTTTCACCCACCTCAGACTGTTCACTTTTAAGACCCGAAAGATCATTTTGCAGCTCTTCACACTGGGCATCTCTCTCTTCAAGAGTTTTTACCAATGAAAGGTGCTGTTCCTTGAGTTCATTGTATTTCCCCAAAAGTTTATCCACAAATAGTTCAAGACGTTTTAACTCTGTATCGTTTTCCATATTCACTCCTCGTCAACTTTTCACGCACTAAGCCAACAGATATAAGTTCCTGTACTTACTAATCAAATCAAAAATACACTATTAATATACTGAGCCGAGTCCATGTGTGCAAGCGCTTTTCGATGATCCTTACAATTAATTATCAGCTCCTGCTTGACCATCTGGACAAGTCGTCACTTCAACTCTTTTTCAAACTTTTAACCGTAAGTTGAACATATTCAAAGAGCTAGATACGAATCGAATTCCAACTGAGAGGATGGCCATCTTCATAAGGCATCACTCCGTGAAAAACACGTTCATCGTCATCAAACACAAGTGGAATAAAATACTTGTCCCCTTCCCACATTGGCAGCCTGTCTAAAAGATTAATCAAGTGCCAGCTCAAGG
Source organism: uncultured Desulfobulbaceae bacterium (assembly GCA_947260045.1). Classification (GTDB taxonomy): domain Bacteria; phylum Desulfobacterota; class Desulfobulbia; order Desulfobulbales; family Desulfobulbaceae; genus CAMYOP01. The sequence goes on along the minus strand of CAMYOP010000132.1, from coordinate 2,432 downwards.
TACCCTCATCATTACTTGCAAAAGGTACTCCTGCAAAATGTCGTATTAAAAAAATAAACCCGAGCCAGTCTTGTCCATCTGGACCAAAACCAGGCCAATTAACGGTACCCCTTAGTACGATATCAAGGCAGTCTAAGCCTGCTTCTTCCTTAACTTCTCTCTTTAGGCAGGTCACAACATCTTCACCAGGAAGCATCTTGCCTCCCAGTCCGTTATATTTTCCTAAATGATGGTCCTCATTTCTAGCATTACGATGAACGAGGAGCGTTCTCTTCCCATCTTCTGAGAGAATAAATCCCAGAGTGCCTATGATAGGTGTATACATATTTTCACCAGGTTTTTTTCCATGGATTCTTTTCTCTCATAATTAAGCGCTATATGGTACTATACAAACTAATGTGCATGAGAAAAACACAAACAGCAGTTGCCTTTTTAAACGTTCTAAATGAAAATATACCCAGTGCCAGCACAGATTAAACAGACTCTTATTCTATTCTGTTTTACAGCTCTCTATATTGGTTGCACCTTTCTATCCCCGCACATTGCCGCAGGCTCAAGCAATTTCCCCGTATACTCTGCAATCAGACCCCATGTAGAATTCTGGGAAAAAGTTTACGCAACATACACTACCAACCAAGGCATCTTACACGATAAAGATAATCCAGCGATCATCTATGGTGTTGTCGACCTGATAGACTGGAACTTACCTGGCTCGGCCAGGATGAACAAAAAACTCATTAAGCTTGCAAGAGAGCATTACAAAACAATTTTAAGCAAATTGGGCTCCGGCAAAAATCCAAGCAGCAATGACGAAAAAAAGATTCACGCCCTTTTCAAAAAATATAGAAAAACTAACTACAAAAGAGCACGTAGTCATATACGCTTACAAATTGGCCAGAGTGATCGTTTCCTTAAAGGCGTAATACGCTCTGGCAGACACATGAATGATATAAAAAAGATATTTCGCTCCTATAATCTTCCCTCTGAACTGGCCTATCTTCCCCATGTGGAATCATCTTTTAATCCCAAGGCAAGAAGCAAGGCAGGAGCATCTGGGCTATGGCAATTTACCAGGCCAACAGGAAAGGCTTATATGACCATCAATTATAATATTGATGAACGGCTAGACCCCTATAAGGCAACACGTGCCGCCGCCCGATTTCTCAAAAAAAATCATGAGAGACTGAAATCCTGGCCAGTTGCCCTAACGGCCTATAACCATGGCCCCGCTGGAATGGCTCGTGCCCTTAGAAAACATAAAGGCTATGAAAACATATTCAAATACTACAAAAGCAAACGTTTTGGTTTTGCCTCTAAAAACTTCTACTCCGAATTCCTGGCCGCACTCAAAGTAGCAAAAAAACTTGAATCAAGCAGGGGGGTCATACTTGACCGACCAGAGGCGCTACTTAGTTTACGCCTGAAAGGCTTTGTTGCAGCAAGAGACATGCGTTCACACTTCAGAATATCCAGAGAAGATTTTAAGCGCCTCAACCCAGCACTGCTCTCTCCTGTTCTCAATGGCTCAAAATACATTCCCAAAGATTTTGAGCTGAAACTTCCCGCCTCTGACAGGACCAGGAAACTTGCTAAAAACATACCATCTAAAATCTATCATAAAAGCCAAATTCGAGACAATTATTATGTAGTAAAACGAGGGGATACAATAAGTGCTCTTGCAAAAAGATACAAAATAAAAAAGAACGAACTTATCAGACATAACAACCTAAACAAGAGAGCAAGCATCCGAGTTGGCCAGAAACTATCCATTCCAGGAAGACCTTTGGACTCAAGATCATCTCATATTACAGTTCTCCGAGGCTCCTCCAAAAACAGGCCAAAAAAATAACCCGCGTTCAGCCAAAAATCACTAAATTACCAATCAGGGGTTTTTCCTAGATTATACATACCTATCTCAGGTATAATGTGCCTGAAATCATTAAAACTGCTTGCACGACTTTCACATCTTATTACATATCCACCTTGCAACAAAACAAATGGTTAGAACGTTAACCTAATAAGGGGAGGCAAAGGATTGGTTACTCTGGACATGACCGATAGGTTGATAAAAAAATTCAACAAGGTCAAAACTCTGCCGCAAAATGTCACTCGGCTGGCAGAACTCATAAGTGATGAAAATTCGACTCTCGAAGATTTCGAAGAAGCAATACGGGTTGATCCAACGCTTGTCGCTCGCCTGTTGACCCTGGTAAACAGCTCCTACTTCGGTTTAATGCGCAAAGTTGACTCCATCTCACGGGCTATTGCTCTTTTGGGCATGAAAAACCTGCACAGCATCGCCATAACAGATGCAATGAAAGGCGTTTTTTCCAGTAAAAATATCAGCCAAACATCTTTTTCCATGACCAACGTCTGGATTCACAGCGCTGGAGTCGGGATTTGTTGCAAAATGATAGCTGAACGTATTTTCT
>CAMYOP010000131.1 GCA_947260045.1 uncultured Desulfobulbaceae bacterium | reverse complement strand
GCTCCAGGATTTTTTGACTGGTTCCAATTAATGAACCTGTAGAGTTGAACTCAATCTCAGCAGGATAGGCACGACTAAGCGTTGCTTTATTTAGCAGTATATAGTGATCATCCTGGCTTGAGCAAGGATGCCAGCCAGATATTTTCGTCTTGAGCTAGCATTTATGGCTAAAAAAAGGCTGATTTTGAGATCAATATTATTTAACCACTAGAATTCTTTCAATTTTTTAATATGATATTGCTTGTATTTATTGCCAAAAGTCATACCAGTTTTACGCAATTCGAAATCAATAGGCCCTTCTACCTCAGCAATTAAATTTTCAGTGGCAGTAAAGGTAAGCTCATTGACAAGAATTCGTTTGCCATTTTTTGCATTTTTCTCAAATGCTGCGGCAAGATTGACAGCATTACCAATCACCGTGAAATCACGGAAAAATTCTCCAGCAATTGTACCTATGATAACAGTATCAGTAACGATGCCCATGCCGATATCGATGAATGTGATATCTATATCATGGCGTTTAACCCAATCTTTTTTTATCTTTTTAAAACGATCTATCATGGAAAAGGCACATCTCACAGCATCAACTGCATGATCTTTGTCACGAAAAAGTGCGAGTACTCCGTCTCCGAGAATTTTATTGATGGAGCCATTATGATGAACAATTTCTTCAGTCAGGAATTTTAGGAAATCGTTGAGATGCTGTTGCGCTGCATTGGGATTATTCAATATTTGGCAAAGTTGCGTGAAACCGCGCATATCAACAAACATAATGGTGAGCATTTCAGTGCGGGCGGGCTTTTCCAGCTCTGCAAAAAAATCAAGAGTACCTTTTTTTTTGTTGGCAAGGCTATTGAATCCCATGTGTATCATTAACTCTTTGAAGAGCTGTGCGTTTCTGATGGCTATTGAAGCCAGGGTGGAGAAATACTCAAGTAACACAAGGTCTCTCTTGTCATAATCACCACTTTTTTTGTTCAGAATCTGCATGACACCCAATCGCTGCCCTGTCACTTTAAGGGGGACACATATCATCGATTGGGTATTTTTTTGCGTATCCTTATCAACTCCTTCAAAGTGACTTTCTATCTGATTCAAGATAATTGGTTGTGAAGTACTGAAGACTTCGCCAGATTTTGAGCCGGTTAAAGGAACGCTTTTTTGAGCATTTTCACCCCATTCTCCAAGGAGCATGTCAGCATTTTCACCAATTGCCTCAGCAAAGTACAGGGTGTTTTTTGCTTTATTGAGAAGGATGACAGAGCTATCTGGCGAATTAGTTAATTCACAGGCTTTGTATAAAATATTTTTAAGGAGTTCGTCAAAATCGATCTGAGAGGTAAGATCATGGGCACTTTGCAGGAGAGTGAACAGGTCATCATCATCCAACAAATTTTTGGGAGAAATCATAGAGTACTCTAAATTGATATAATTTAAGCTGTCTGTATTTTGGTTATAGTGAGCATGAATTAAAAAGTCAATATTCCAACCTTACAATGAATATACCATGGAATATAGATGATGTTTCATGGCATCTTATGAAAAGTCAAAAAAATATGTACAAAAAGGATCGGCTCAATCACTGTGATTGAGCCGACAAGAAGAGGAGAGTAAAGGAGGTTACTTTTATATATACACTTACCGTGCCAATATTTGCGGTGATGTTTGAATAATTTTATGTGTTAATATACCAATAGCTTATGGGGTGGTAGGCGATTCTTTAGAAAAGAAATAGAGCACTGGCTTACGCCTATCTTCAACGGAAAGGACTAGCAGTATAGGTTAAATTGTTCTTTTTCAAAGGAAAGACAACAAGATGGGTCTTGTTGTAATTGGCAATTACACTAATTACCAATTACGTGTAATTGGTAATTTTGCTATATTACTCTCTCACTTCATGACGATGAGTAATGAACCAGAATACTTTTTTTCTCTTGATACAGATTAAGGTTTAATTGGCTTTTTTCTTGTTTTTGAGCCAGCCAAGCCTTATATGATAATGCTGGCCTGCATCAATCCATTTGTCACAGGAGTGATCATGTGTGACTTTCGGGCAGTCGGCATCTTTGTCACCAGTTTCCTTTACCAGTACTCTGCATTTTCCATTTTCTAAATCGATAATTGTAAAGAATTTACATCTCAGACATGTTGTTTTCATTTTGACCTCTAGGCACCATTTTTCTTTTAGGCGCTATATGCCACGCGTTTATCCAGATGTCAACTGTGAGTGATAGGAAAAGTATGTTCTTTTTTAATGTTTGTGGTGAAATTCTTATCAATTAAAGAAGGAAAATATGTTGAAAAAATGGAACTCATTGAAAAACTGTTCTTTTGTTATGTTGCATGATTTATACAATATGTTGTTAGTTTGTTGTTGAAGTGCCCCATATGTTGTGATATAAGATTCATGGGACAAATTTGGAAACCCTGATGTTCAAGTCTGAGCTTTCCTGTCCCTTTCAATAGAGAGAGAATATATCAAGGGGGAAAGAATGACCGCTGAAATGCCGAAACAGGTGTTGACGGAAACTGCTGAAACAGTCTTAAAACGACGTTATTATCTCAAGGATACTGAAGGGAATCCGTTGGAAAACTGGGAGACACTATGTCGTCGAGTGGCCGATGCTGTCGCCGAAGTTGATAAAGATGACGATAATTATGAGGGGATTCGAGACAGTTTTTTCAACATGATTTATCATCTGGATTTTCTCCCGAATTCACCTTGTTTAATGAATGCTGGAACTGATCTTGGACAGCTTTCAGCCTGTTTTGTTCTTCCCATTGAAGACTCCATGGATGGTATATTTACCTCCATTCGTAATGGAGCATTGGTCCATAAGACAGGAGGCGGTACAGGCTACGCTTTTTCAAGATTGAGGCCCAAAAATTCTGCCGTACGTTCTACCCAAGGTGTTGCTTCAGGACCTTTGAGCTTTGCTGCTGTTTTTGATGCAGCGACTGAAACTATTAAGCAGGGTGGAAAAAGAAGAGGCGCAAATATGGGGGTTTTACGCGTAGACCACCCAGATATTAAAGATTTTATTGTCGCAAAAGAAGATCAGACTTGTTTTACCAATTTTAATTTCAGTGTTGCCATAACGGACAAATTCATGGAGGCGGTGAAATCAGATTCTGACTATGAATTGATTGATCCGACCAATGGCGAGTTGGTAGAGACCCTTAATGCAAAATCTGTTTTTGATAAGATAGTCGATTTAGCCTGGCATAACGGTGAGCCCGGAGTGCTTTTCATTGATGCAGCTAACAGGGCAAACGCCACTCCGCAACTCGGTGAATTTGAAGCGACTAACCCCTGTGGTGAGCAGTGGCTTCTTCCCTATGAGAGTTGTAATTTAGGCTCCATAAATTTAGGACAATATGTAAAAGATAAAGAGGTTGATTGGCCGCGCCTGCAGAAAACAACTCAATTAGCAGTTCGTTTTCTCGATAATGTTATCGACTGTAATCGTTTTCCTATTCCTGAAATAGCTGAGATGACCCAGAAGACCAGAAAGGTCGGCCTTGGGATTATGGGCATGCATGATATGTTGATTGGCCTTGAGCTCCCTTATGGGAGTGAAGAGGGGAGAGAAATATCAGCTAAAGTCATGCAGTTTGTCAGAGATGAAGCAGAAACGTCATCAGTTGACCTTGCCCAAACCAAGGGAACATTTCCTGCTTTTAATAAAGAGTTCAACACCTATAGTCCTCGCAGGAATGCTGCTCTGACATCCATTCAGCCTACAGGAACTGTTTCCATGGTGGCTGATTGTGCTTCTGGTTGTGAACCATATTTTTCCATTGTAATGGTGAAGCATGTGATGGACGGTGATAAACTTTTAATGGTGAATAAACATTTTGAGCAGATTGCCAAAAGAGAAGGCTTTTTTTCCGACGACCTTTTGACCAAAGTTGCTGAGTCTGGCAGCGTTGTCGGTCATGATGAAATTCCTGAAAAGTGGCAGGAGATTTTTCGTACAGCTCAAGATATTAATCCTGAGGCACACATAAAGATGCAGGGTCTGCTCCAGACAAGCGGCGTGGACAGTTCTATCAGTAAAACCATAAACCTGCCAAATGATGCCGATAAAGATGATGTCTATTATTCCTATATGCTAGGGCATGAGCTCGGATGCAAGGGATTGACGGTTTATCGCGATGGTTCAAGAGATTCGCAAGTTTTAAACAACGTAAAGACGGAAGAAAAGACCGCTACTGTATCCACAGCAGGAATCATCCGTAAGAAAAAATTGCCGGATGTTTTGAGTGCCAAGCGCTATCGGCTCAAAGATGCCAATGGTAATACAATCTACCTGATTGTCTGTTTTGACGATGATGAAAGCCCGATGGAGGTTTTTGCGAAATTCCCATTTGATAACCGGGTAGACTTGAAGGATAAGTCTACCATGTGGACAACCACCTGTCGTTTGGTGTCACTTGCACTCAGGTATCAGATTCCAATGGATGAGGTTATTAAACAGCTTGACCGTTCCAGTGGTCACATGCTAGATTTGCCGGCTCAGCTTGGCAAACTGCTCAAATCGTTCATGGCTGGTACACAGCGTGGCTTTGCTTCAGCTTGTCCTGAATGTGAGGGGAAACTGGTTTTTGAGGAAGGCTGTGAATTATGCCATGATTGTGGATATAGTAAGTGTTCATAACGCCTATATTGTAAAAGAAAAAAGAAATAGGATCATAGATGGGGAAGGTAGGACGTAACGAGTTGTGTCCATGTAACAGCGGAAAAAAATATAAGCATTGTTGTCTGCCCCTTCATCAGTCAGGCAGAGCTTTGCAGCAAGAGAAACAGTCTCCACAGGTATCTCTTCAATGGGAAGTGGAGGCTATTCAGGAAGCCGCCAAGAATAAAGTTAAAAGAATTAGAGAAATGGGTGTTTTTATACTCTATTCTACTCAGGAAGGTGATGCCTGGCTTCTTGAAATTACCGATAGCGATGCAGTTCAATTGGCAACAGGAGGGACTCCTGTGGAGAATTTGATTGAAGAAAATCCAGAGACAATTGAAATTGATTGGAGTCACAGGTTTGCTGTGGAAAATCGGGAACTGGTCCTGAAGCCTTATAAGGTTGGTGAAATTATTACCTTTAACCAGGAAGTTACAAAACAGTTAAGCGCATCCATGCGCCGTATTCGCAAAAAATGCTCTCCTGAGCTGCTGAATTCTGTTCATCTCGATAATCCTGAGGTAGATAAGTCGGCTGTGTCGTAGATGATATGAACGTGGAGTTTCGATTTGTTCGATTAGTCCCCATGCTTGCAATCATGGGGATTATTTTTTTTCTTTCTCACCAACCAGCAGGTAAAATTTTTCTGCCTGATATCCCATTTCTGGACAAAGTTGCCCATGGCCTCATATACAGCATACTGGCAAATACTGTTTTATGGGCTTTTTCTCCAGCTTACAGGGCAGAAAAAATGTTTTTCGTTGGGTTTCTCACTGTCCTGTTCTGTTTTTTCTACGGTATAAGCGATGAATTTCATCAATCTTTCACCAAGGGCCGATTTGTCAGCGCTGGTGATCTCATCGCAGATACTGTGGGAGCCTTCTTAGCCGTAATTTTTTGGTATAAGAGGATCGAACCCAGGCTCAAGGCGAATAAATAAAATTTTTACATTTTCTGAAGGAGACGTGCCATTTCCTTTGCGTAGTAGGTGATGATAATGTCAGCTCCTGCTCGCCTGATGGAAAGAAGGGTTTCTGCCATGACACGTTCTTCATCGATCCAGCCTTTGGCAGCTGCAGCTTTAATCATGGCATATTCACCGCTGACATGATAGGCCGCCACTGGAAGGTCAAATTCATCATGGAGTCTGCTGATAATGTCAAGATAGGCGACAGCCGGTTTAACCATAAGGATATCGGCTCCTTCCTCCACATCAAGGGTCGCTTCGCGCAGGGCCTCTCGGCTGTTTGCTGGATCCATCTGATAACTACGACGATCACCAAATTGTGGTGCGCAATCTGCAGCATCCCTGAAAGGGCCATAAAAGGCTGAAGCATATTTTACAGCATAAGACATGATGGGAATGTTCTGGAAATCGTTTTCGTCGAGTACCGTCCGGATCTCACTGACTCTGCCATCCATCATGTCAGATGGCGCAACCATATCCGCACCAGCTTTGGCATGAGAGAGAGCGGTCAGGCCAAGTAACTCAAGGGTTGTATCGTTGTCTACCTGGTCATTAATCAGACAACCGCAATGACCATGGTCAGTGTATTCACACAGGCAGACATCTGTTACAACTGTCAGCTCGGGTGCTTTATTCTTCAATTCCTGGATTGCTCTTTGCACTATGCCATTTTTGGCGTGGGCGCCTGAGCCCATGGGATCTTTCTTTTCCGGTAGACCAAAAAGAAGAACAGAGCGAACACCAGCATCTAGACAGTCTTCTGCTTCTTTTTTCAGTTGATCAACGGAAAGTCTGAAAACACCTGGCATAGATGAAACCTCTTCCCGTTTGTTTTTCCCAGGCATGATAAAAAGAGGATAGATCATTTGTTCCGGTGCCAGTCGTGTTTCACGAATCATGGCACGAAAGGTATCGTTTTGACGCATTCTACGGGGTCGGTATTCGGGAAAAACCATTATATACTCCTGGTATGTATGTGTACCCTCTCTAAGAGGCTAAGTTGATGTATTTTTTTGTGAGTCCATTGAAACGCTGTTTAGGATGGAAAAGAAATTGAATATTACTTTGAAGGTGAGGGGACCAAATGATTTTTCATATTTTCAGCGAAAATCATTGAGTCTCTTAAGCCATGTAATCTAGCACCTTATTCTTTAAATCCTATGGAATATCAATCAGCGTGGTCCAGTTCAATATTGAGTGATTTGAGTTTTTTATGCAAATGACTTCGTTCCAGACCGATTTGTTCAGCTGTTCTTGAAACATTACCTTTATTTTCCTGCAGTTTAGATTTCAGATAATCATATTCAAATTGCTTTTTAGCACTTTTATACCCAAGACTTGCGTAGCTGTCACGTAGGTGTTCACTAGGCTGTGGTGTATTTGGTATAAGACCTAAAAACATTTCCACATCCGCTCCTGTTATTACCTCTGTCGGTGTCATGATGACAAGGCGTTCAACCACATTTCTCAGCTCTCTTACATTGCCAGGCCAGGTATGAAGCATGAGAGCACTGATTGCTTCATCGGTAAAGCGTTTTTTTCCTAAGCCTTTGCGCTGAAACTGCTGTGAAAAATATTCAACAAGAACTGGTGTATCTTCCAGACGATCGATTAGACTGGGAACCACTATGGGAACGACATTGAGTCTATACAGCAAATCTGCGCGAAAGTTACCCTTTTCTATTTCATCTTCCAGGTATTTGTTGGTGGCAGCAAGTATACGAACATCAACATGTATGGTTTTTTGACTGCCAACTCGTTCAAAACGCTGTTCTTGTAAGATGCGCAATACTTTAGCCTGGCTTTTCAGACTCATGTCACCAATTTCATCAAGAAAGAGCGTGGAGCCGTTAGCCTGATCAAATTTTCCCTGACGACTGTTGGTAGCTCCTGTGAAAGAACCCTTTTCATGGCCAAATAATTCCGATTCGATAAGGTCTTC
>CAMYOP010000130.1 GCA_947260045.1 uncultured Desulfobulbaceae bacterium | reverse complement strand
CTGAAATTATAAGAGAGAAAATTTTTCTCCTTACCAGGGATGAAGTTCCCTATTCAACAGCAGTTCTTATTGATTCATTTCAGGAAAGCAATTCAAATAAACCAGTGGTAATTCACGCAACAATACTGGTCGAGCGAAGTTCGCAGAAAGGCATAATCATTGGTCGCGGTGGGCAAATGCTGAAGGAAATTGGCAAGAATGCGAGACTCGATATAGAACATCTTCTCGACTGCAGAGTGGTCTTGAAGTTGTGGGTAAAAGTGAAGAAAAAATGGACAAGTAACGAACAAATTCTTAAAGAACTTGGGTTCTAAACAGCTCGTGAAGTCTGAGGCGAAACCTCTTTCTCGTTAAATTTCTTCATCTGCTCAAGAGTTTGCCAAGTGAATCTGATCCTTGAGAAAGGCCAAACGCTTACTTGTCAGTTGCTTATAATATCCTTTTCCCGTGCCGTCAGTTCAAGACTTTTGAGGATAATCAAGGCAGTCCGCAATTGGTTATCCTGACGCAGACGCGTTGTCGCTTTATTTTCCTCTGTCTCTTTAGTGTCTATGTTTTCTGGTTGTTTTTTGGTTTTCTTTTCGGTGGAATCGTCATTTTCAAAATGATTTGGGAGGTCCTTTTCACGAAAGGAGTGATTTGTATCTTTATTTTTCTCTTCGCTTTTTGGCGGCACAAACTCTACCGTTATGTCAGGCTTAATCCCAGTTGCCTGGATTGAGTCACCACTTGGGGTGTAATAACGTGCGGTAGTCAACCGTATTCCTGCACCTTCTGGCATGGGGATAATAGTCTGGACTGATCCCTTGCCAAATGTCACGGTGCCAAGAATTATTGCTCTTCTGTGGTCCTGGAGAGCACCTGCCACAATTTCCGAGGCACTTGCAGAGCCTTCATTTACCATGACGATTATTGGAAAAGTATAATTATTCTCACTTTTATTGGCATTAAAAATAGTGTTTTGTTCACTTCTGCGTCCGCGGGTGGAAACAATTATTCCCTCATCTAAAAAGAGATCTACCACTTTGATAGCCTGATCCAACAAACCACCAGGATTGTTACGCAGATCAATTATAATGCCTTTGAGTGCTTCTTTTTCCATGGCAACGTTAAGAGCTTTTTGCAAATCATTTACTGTCTTTGACTGGAAATTGGTAATTCGTACTGTCAGAAATCCTGGTTCAAGTTCCATGACTTTAACCGAGTGAAGCGGAATGACATCACGGACTAAGGAGATATCCTTTAATTCCTGCCATGATTTTCGATGAATCGTGATTGTAACTTCAGTGCCTTTTTTTCCCCGTAGTTTCTTCACCGCCTGCATCAGTGTCATGTTTTTGGATGGTTCGCCATCAATAGCAACAATTTGGTCGTTTGCCTGGAGTCCTTCATTATAGGCTGGAGTACCTTCAATGGGAGAGACTACTGTTAAAATGGAATCTCGAATGGTAATTTCGATACCAATACCACTGAAGCTTCCCTTGGTTTCCTCCTGAAGTTCCTTGAAATCGTCAGCGTGCATATAGGAGGAATGAGGGTCAAGGGACGTAAGCATACCGTTAATGGCACCACTGATAACTTCCTGTGCTTCTATATCATCAACATAATGTTGTTGGAGCAGTGTCAAAACATTGGAAAATGTTTCAAGATTCTTATAAATCTTTTCCTGTTCAGAGGTATCTGCTGCAAGGAGATATGAGGGAAAAGAAAAAAGGAAGATTACTATACAATAGAAAGTATTTTTCATAAGGGATTCCAAAGAAAAAGGCATATAGGCATTATGTTTACTGTACGTTTGCATTTGGTAGACTTGTTTCTATCACCTTTTCAGGCGAGTTATAGTGAAAAATATATTTTTTTATTATGTGATTACCACCAAAGCTCGGTTAACAATCGGGAGGCAGATTAAATTTTTCTAGGCCTAAGGGGACCGAATTTTTTTTGCGTATTATTAGCGAAAATAATTCTGTCTACCGAATAATAACGGAAAAATAAAATCGGTCCCCTCCTTTTTAATTTCTAACTGAGCTTTAGTGGTAATCACATTCTATTTATTCCATAGCAGATCAAGAGCCTGACGTTTGGCACGGAAAATGGAATAGAACAGCTCCCACAAGGTATTAGCAGATTCCGCTTCCCTTGCACAGGAAATAGTAATTGTTCTGTACCATCTTCCCCAAAAAAAGGTGAATCCTAAGGTTTTCTTTTTTTTTATTTAAAACTACTCTCGTCCAGCCAAGTCATAGGATCAAGGGGTTTTGAGCTTTGTCGAATTTCAAAGTAAAGACCTTTTTCAAAGAGGGTGGCAATATCTCCAGTGGTCCCTATAAGTTCACCCGTTGCCACTCGTTGATTTTGTTTTTTTGCCAGACTGTCAAGCCTGGCAGTTACCGTGAAATACTGCAGACCATGATCTATTATAATGGTGTTGCCATATCCTCTCATGTATCCGGAGAATAGAACTTTTCCTGAAAAAATTGAAAATACTTCACTCACTGAGTCTGGCGGCTCTATGGTGATTCCATTGGTAGAATTAAATCCTGGTGTTTCTTCATCCTGTTTTTCGCCAAAGCGACTAATAATTTTTCCACGAAGTGGGGCTGTTAACTTGCCCTTGTTTAGGATAAATCCACGTTTTTCATCAATCTTTTTCTTCTTTATACTTTTTAGTTTTGCGGTGAGCTGTTTTTCAGCTTTCTTCATTTCACGCAAGGCCTGTTTATATAGACTTTTTTCTGTTTTTATTCTTCTGAGCAGTTTTTCTTTTTCCTGTCGACTCGTGTTAAGTTTTTTTTGTTCAGTGGCAGTGCTTGCAATGAAATCATTCAAGAGCGATTTCTCGAGCTCATGGGAATCGCGGGTTCTTTGCAGTTCAGCAAGAGTTTCACGATACATAAGCACCACAGATTGATCATACTCCAAAAGATGCATGAAGGAGTCATTGAAAAATAATAGATCTGGCAGGTCTTTGGTTGAAAAGACTACATTGAGGAAACCAACTTTACCCATGGTATAAAAAGAACGCAGTCTTTTCTCCAAATGAAGTCGGCCTTTTTCCTTGTTTTTCTCAGCCTGTTCAAAATCTTTCTTTTTCAGGACAAGAAGTTTTTCTTGCGATTTTAAACGGCTTTTCAAAGTAGTTAACTTGTGTTTTTGCTGTGAAATTTTCGAGTCAATCGCAGAGAGTTCGTCTAGTACATTGGTTTCTTCTTCACCACTTTCGGCAATTTGTTCTCTATGCCGAGTCATTTCCTGATGAAGTTTATTGATGTTGATTTTGTAATCCTGAAAGGGTTTACGCGTATTTTCAGTACTTGAAGGGGCTGCAAAAAGAAATGGAGTCAATCCAAGTGCGATGAGTACACTTATCAAAAAAAAGATAAATCTTTTGTCTGGTCGCATACTTCTCATATGTGGAGAAATTTTCGAGTCGATGAGAAACTGCCGCTTGCGCACAATACGGTGGAGAGGATAATAATGGCAAGAATTATAGGCGGTTCAAAGAAACTGAAAGAAAATAGATTTACCATGGTGGTACCGGCAAGGCGAAGTTTCATCCAGTTGTATAAAAGGTAAAGTGCGCCTATACCACTGGCAGAGCCAAGAAGGCCTTGTAAAGCACCTTCAAGGAAGAATGGCAGGCGAATATAGGTGCTGGAGGCACCAAGCAGGCGCAGCAGTTCCAACTCTTTTTTGCGACCAAGTATGGTTAGTCTGATAGTATGGGCGACTGTAAAGGTTGTTGTGAGGATCAACAGCGATCCAGATAAAATAACGATGATCCGGAGAAGTTGGATAAAAGAGTAGAACCGTTCAACCCACTCACGTCCATATTGTACTTTTAAAACACCTGGAAGGGTTTGAAGATAATCTGAAAATTGTTTGATTCGAACCAGGGTGTCGAGAGTTTTAATCGGATAAACTTCAATGGCCGGAGGTAGAAAATCCTGGGGCATATCATTTAAGATATCTTTATCATCACCAAGCTGCTCAGCAAAACGATCATAAGCAACTTTGCTGGAGACAAAGACAATTTTATCAACTCGATCAAATTTTTTAATTTTATATCTGTATTCTTCCTGGAGCTCTTTACCAGGTTGTTCATCCAGGTAAACAGTAAGGCGCAAGTCATCCCCAAGCTGCTGGGCGCCATCAATAACATTTGTGTAAACCAGGTAGAAGAAGGAAAAAATTAAGACAGAGAGGCCGACCGTTAATAAGGTGAATATTTGAGAACTCCATGTCAGCAAGAAGTTTCTTGTCGTTTGCTTTATGATAGTAAATAGAAAATACATGAATCAATGACCTATGGATTCCGGGTGTTCTTCTTGACTGGGATCTATGCCCGAGAGGATGGGCCATACGGCATCATCACTTTTGACCATATAGCCTTGGCTAAGTTCAATAATTCTATGACTGGTATTTTTATAAATGGACTCGTCATGGGTTGCAATGACAATGGTGGCACCTTTCTGGTTGCACTCGTTGAAAAGATCCATGACAAGACCGGTGGTCTCACTGTCCAGATTTCCTGTCGGCTCATCAGCCAGGATGAGTTCAGGTTCGTTGGCGACTGCTCGGGCAATGGTCACTCTTTGTTGCTCACCTCTGGAAAGTTCACCTGCAAGTGTATTGATTTTATTTGAAAGCCCTAACTGACTAAGAAGTTTTTTTGTGCGTCGGCGGATGTGGACAGGAGTTTTGTATGAAACTTCCATGGAGATAGCTATATTTTGAGCCACAGTTCTGTTTGGCAGTAATTTAAAATCCTGATGAGCTATGCCGATGTTTTGTCGCATTTTTTGTATTTTTCGGCTTGAGAGTTTGCTCAAGTCCTCTCCTGCAACTTCTACAAATCCTTTTGTTGGTTTTTCTCTTCTGCATAGTAGTCGCAGCAGCGACGTTTTTCCAGCACCGCTCATTCCAGTTAAAAAAAGTATCTCGCCCTTATTGACAGTAATAGAAATGTCAGCAAGAGCCTCTACTTTTGGCGGATACATTTTGCTGACTTTGATAAGGTCTATCATGACCTTAGGTTTTTTTATACGCTGTTGCATGTTTTCTCTATTATGCCTCAGGCAAATATTTTATCAAAGACATCAAAGGCCTGCCTGATGATTTTACTATCGTTAGGAAGCTGAAGGTATGAACCTCCACTGAGTTCCTGATTGATCAGGTCATTACTTGATGAGAAGATGCCACCCAAAGGCAACTCTGCCTGGGAGACAGCATCATCAATTTTTTCCTGGAGAGCGCTGGGCACAGGGTCTGGGGCCCGATTGACAATAAGATGTTGGCTTTTCACCTCAAGCTTGAGTGGACCTGTGATGTCTGCAATACGTTTTGCTGTTAAAATCCCTCTGGATGAAGGGTCTGAGACAATTAGAAGGTAATCAATGGATCTTAAGTTCATACGGCTCAGATGTTCCATGCCTGCTTCATTATCAACAATTATGTAGGCATAATTTTCAGCAAGTTTATCCATGGTCATGGCGAGATACTGATTTGCAGCGCAATAGCAGCCAGGGCCATCGGGTTGTCCCATGACCATGAGGTCAAATCCGGACTCTTCAATGAGTGCCTGATGAATTTTCATCTCCATGAACTGGTCTCTGGTCATCCCCGGCGGCATCTCATCTTTCAGTTCTTTTCGTATTTTTCCCAGGGTATTGTTTACCTTGAGTCCAAGAAGTTCATTCAGATTGGCGTTGGCATCAGCGTCAACTGCAAGAACTGGAGTCACTTTTTTCTCAGTGAGATATTTCAGTAGAAGAGCTGAAGTGGTCGTTTTCCCAGTTCCGCCTTTTCCGGCTAAAGCAATGACTTTAGGCATGAGATTTTCCCGTATAGTTATTTGTAATTATTAAATTGATACAAAAAATATATCTTAAATAAAGAGAAAATACCTGTCAAACGGAAAAGAAGAGGAGATGGGGCTCCTGTGGAAAGTGTTTGCTGGAGATATTTTCTTTGCATGACTATAGCCATTACGCTCAGTAATGTCAGTATACCTTGGTTATATTTACACGATTTATCAAAATAAATTGAAAAAATTGTGATTGTATTACAGTTTTCGTCATTCCTTACGCTTTTCAGCCATCTTCATTGAAAATAGATTGCAAGAACAAGGAATTATTTGTATCGACATGTTCTGGCTGACCATTAACCTTAGACTCTCTTTTATTAACAATGGATTATATTGCACTTAGCACGTACAGCCCCCCTGTAATTGGCGCTTTTATTGGTTATTTAACCAATAAAATAGCAATACGAATGCTTTTTCGACCACTTAAGCCTTGGCTTGTTTTTGGTTGCAGGGTGCCTATGACTCCGGGAGTCATTCCGTCAAAACGCCATAAATTGGCCCGTAATATTGGTAAGATGGTTGGTGAGCATCTTTTGACTGGTAAAGATATACGAAGAACCCTCAATGAAGAAAGGTTTCAAGCCCACTTGCACCAGTTAATCGATAATCGTGTGCATGAAGCTCTGGCAAAAGATTTGGGGTCGGTTCCAACACTCATCCCTAAACGTTTTCGAGCGTACTTTAAAGTCGCAACACGTACTTTTAAATACCAGCTGCGTGAAGGCGTTACCAAGTATCTTCAGAGTAAGGAGTTTCAATCTGTTTTTTCCCTGTTACTTAATGAACAGCTTGAGAGGTTAGGTTCAAAAGAGTTTGATTCTCTTGTGTCAGGAAATGATCGGGAAAATATCTATAACTTCATTGACTCACTGGTGAATAGTCTTTTAACCGGAAAGGAAATGGAACTTTGGCTTGCTTCTTATCTGGGACAAAGAATTTGCCAGGCAGGTTTCGAGGGAAAGAGCCTTGGAGATCATCTTCCTGAAACTGCTGAAAAACTAATTTTTTCACTTTTAGAAGAGCAGGCACCACAGCTTTTGACCCAACTTTCATCTCTTCTTGCCGACCCTAATATACGGGAACGTATTATACAGACAATTTGTCAGGGAGTTGACAGCTTTGTTCAATCCCTGGGGCCCCTTGCTTCAATGGTTTCGGGCTTTTTGGATATGGAAATGGTTGAAGAGAAAGTCAGGAGTTATCTGGATGAAAAAGAAGAGGAAATTGCTGATTGGCTGCAACACCCGGAGGTACAGGAAAAATTTGCTGAATCCCTGATGAAACAGGCTGAAATATTTTTAGCAAAACCTATCAGCGAATTTCTCGAAAAAATTGATAATGATCAATTGCAAAATATTTGTTCGGAAATGGCTGTGCAACTGTTGGGTGTTCTTCGTTCACAAGGGGTAGAAACAGCCCTCTCAAGCTTATTTCGGAGTTCAGTGGAAAGAAAAATAAATCATGGTAAAAACAGTCTGAGAGAAACCCTTAATGAGATGCTCGGGGAAAAACTAACCAAGGACTTAGCAGGCAAAATTATAGATGAGTCACTGATCATGCTCAGATCTGACCAAACTGGCAGGTTGTTTGGCAAGTTCATTCATTCAATGGTCGATGGTTTGTTGTCCCGACCAGTGGGGATAGTGCATGATTTGATGCCAGCAGGCATAAGAAAAGGTCTTGTGGATTATATTGTTACTGCGGCAAATGATATGCTTCAAGTGGAAGTGCCTGGAATCATTGACTCTTTAAATATTAGGCAGACTGTTACCGACGGTGCATTGCTCGGTTTTATGATTGGGCTTCTTAATTTGTTTGTTCTGCAGGCTGGCTAAACTTCTCCTCAACTACAGGAGCGGAAACTGGAACGGGGACAGGAGCTGTATCTATCTTTGCCTCTGTATTCTGCACAGAATCCAACTCTCCATCAAGTTTACGCAGTTCAACCCGTCTGTTGGCAGCCCTGCCTACCTGGGTGTTGTTGTCTCCACGTGGCTGAGCTGGTCCGTATCCTTTAGGGATGAGTAGATCTTTATTGACCCCTTTTTCGATGAGATATTGTCTCACGACTTTTGCCCGCCTTGTAGAAATTTGCTGGTTGCGTTTTTTATCGCCTATACTGTCTGTAAAACCAGCTACTTCAAACGTTGTCCCTTGTGTTTTTTGAAGAGCGACCGCTACTTTGTCCAGATTAGCTTTGGCTTTATTGGTTAGATCAGCGGTGCCGAGTTCAAATGTAACGCCGCTGAGAATGATTTCTTCTTTTTCTGAACATCCACGCTCATCTATATGAGCTCCTTTGGCTGTACCTGGGCAGAGATCAAGGCTGTCTACAAGTCCATCACCGTCTGTATCCTTCTCGCAACCCTGTTCATCTACATCTGTTCCTGGTGTTGAACTTGGGCATTTATCATCGGCGTCTGGGACAGAATCATTATCACTGTCAATGGTTTGCAACCGTAGGGAAGCATGTTCACTTTCAAGGAGTTTAATTTTTTCGATAAGGGTAGTAATCGTTGACTCTTTTTCGTCAAGTTGCTTATTGCTTGTATCAAGCGTCTGCCGAAGTGTTTCAAGTTCAGCAGTTATTTTGTCCAGGTTATTCTGCCCTGAATTATTATCTTCTTGGAGAATAGACAGTTTGCCCGTCAGGGACTCCATATCTTTTTGTAATGAATCTTTATCTTCCAGAAGTTGCTGTTTAGTATCCTTGAGCTCTTTGAGCTGAAGGCTTGCTTGTTCGTTTTGTTCAACTGTTTGGCTAAGCTTTACAGTCAATTCCTCAAGATTTATTTCCCTTGCTTCGATAATTTCTTTCAGTGCCTGAATTTCATCAGGATCCACTTTTTCAGTCACTGGTGCATTCTTGGCACTTTCAAGGGCTACGTTCAATTCCTGGACTTTTTCATGAGCCTGATTCAGTTGCTCCTGAATATTTTTATTTTCGTCCTCTAGTTGCATGGCCTTCTTTTGTAAGGTGTCAATCTGTTCATGATCAACTGCTGGGATAGCAACTGTGTTTGCAGACTGCAGGGAAGCGATCAGCGTTGATGCTTCATCCAGTTTGCTTGCCAGCATTCTTTTCTCTTCCACCAGATTCTCTGATTCCTGAGACATCAAAACAAGATTAGCTTCAGTTTCCTGGAGCTTTAAGAGTGCAGCTTCTTTTTGCTGTTTCAGGTCAGTAAGGTGTGGTTCCATCTCGCTGATTTTTTGTTGTAACTCTTCGCTTTCTTTTCCTTTCTCTTCTTCCTGGCTCAGTATCTGGTCAGCTTTTTGATTTGCTGCTTGCAAGGCATCTTGAGTCTCTGCAAGGGATTGTTCTTTGGTTTGCAGGAGAGACTTGAGCGCTGTGAGCTCATCTGTAAATGCTTGTTTATTTTCAGATTCGGCTTCAAGCTTGGAATGTTCTACCTTGATTGATGCAATGTTTGCGGTCAGATCATCGATTAATACAGACTTTTCAGCAAGGGTTGCCTGTAATTCCTCTATGGTTTGTTGAAGGGCGCTGAGCTGGGTAGATTTGTCTACATCTACCTGTTGGAGAACGGTTGCATTGTTTTCAGCATCCTGGAGGGCTGTTTGGGTTGTTACGAGTTCTGTAACAGCATTATCCCGCTCAAGAGACATCGCTTCAACCTCTTGAGTTTTTGCAGAAAAAGTCTCCTGGAGGGATGCTATTTCATTTTCCAGTGTCTCTTTGTTCTGGAGCACTTCATTTTTTGCAGTCAAAGTGTCTTGTAGAGCTTTATCAGTTTCTTCCAGGGATTTTTTAAGCTCTGCAATAATAGCTTCATTCCCGTTATACAGCTCTTTCACCGTTGACAACTCTTGGGCAAGGGCATCATTTGTCAGCTGTGACTCTGCTACTGATTTCTTGGAGTTATCTACAGCAGATTTTAAGATGGTTATGACTTTTTCGTTGGCGTAAAGCTGTCTGTTTTTTTCTGCTAATTCTTTTGTGTTTTCTTTTTCTTTTGTGCTTTTTTCTTCAATGGTGCCTTTGTATTGCCCAGTTAAGCCAGTGAGGCGTTTATTCTCTTCTGTGAGTGTTTTTATTTCTGATAACTTTGTATCAAGTACTTCCTCTTTCTGGTTCAAATTACTTTTGAGTAAAACAATTTCCTGGATGGATGGCTCAAGCTGTGTATCTTTTTCTTTACCATAGCGAAACATTGCTTCTGCTTTGAGCTGTGCTTTTTCCAGTTCAACCTTTTTTATTCCCAGTTTTGCTCGTGCATCCTTTAAGCGGGCATGGAGATTGCCAATTTCATTTTGAAAGGTCTGCTTCTCTTTACGCAAAGCAAGAAGTTCTTCTTTTTGTTTTTCTGCAACTTGTTCGGCAGTATCTTTATCAAGGGAGACTTCACTCAGGTTTCGTTTTAACTGGTCAATTATGCTTTCTGCGTTGGAAAGATTTGCTCCAGATTGTTCGTTTATAAGCGCTAGTGACAGGATTCGTTTGTTTGCTTCCTTAATGGCTGAACCTTTTTTCAAAAGCTCTTCCTTGGTAGATTCAAGCAGACTGACTTTTGCCTGAGCTTCATTTATTTGCGATTCAAGTTGTCTTTCTTTCTCTGTTAACTTTTTCAATTCAGAACCCAGCTGAATTTGGCCTGACATGTTTCTGGCGATGGAGGCATTAGCCTTTTGCAGGGCAACATTTTTCTTGGAAAGCATCTCCTCTTTCAGCGTGAGTTGCTGTTTAAGATCATCAAGGCTGCTTTGTAATGTTGCGGTTTGTTTATCTTTAAAAGAAGAGCTGACCAGCTTTGTTTGTGCATCAACTTTTGCTTGCTTGATAGATTTTTCAAGTTGGGCTGTCTGTTTCCCTGACTGTAGAAGCTGGGCCTGGAGTTCACTGATTAAGGAATCTCTTTTTGCTACAGATAAACTAAGCGATTCAGAATCAGTGAGTTTTTTGACTGCAACTTTGATTTTTTGTTTCGCTGGAGAATGAGCCAGAGGAGCATTTTTGTCATTACCTGTATCTGCCCCAACAACGGCAATATTATCGGTAATCTTAATAGTTTTTGTGCTTTGTTCTTGTTTTTTTACTTGGCAGCCATGGTAGATGGTAAGAACAAGATAAATAGCAACGCCTATGCCAATCCAGGTTTTCGTTCGTGAGGTCATAGTATTTTTTTTACAATCTAAAGGTTATCGATAATTACGATTTCTTGAAAATTCAAATACGAATCATAATAGCAGGCCGCATAAGCCTAGTACTGTCATTGTGATGGAAATTTTATAATGTGCTCCTGATAAAAAAACAGCCTTTTCCTTGGAGCAGGTTTTTTTTAAAGATCTTATCCCCTGTTATGTCGAATTTAATGTGGGGCGTCAATATTGTTTTGAACGAGTTGAGTTGTCTTTTTTTGTACTGTTTGCTTGTCTTGCTTAAAGCGGCTTTAGAAATATAGTCGACAATGGCGGCAAGGTCAGTTCCAAACATTTTTCAAAGCCATGACAGGCGTCATCTTTAGCTGTCACGGGCTGACTATTTTTTACATTGCTGCCCCAGTACACATCCAGGTCACTGTTTATAAGCTCCTTGTAATCACCTGACGCTGGGACGCCAATTCGATAATTATGCCTGACTACAGGAGTAAGGTTGCAGACAATAACCAGGAAATCGTCAGGATCTTTTGCAAACCTGATGAACGAGAGGACTGAGTTGTCGCTGTCATTGGCATCTATCCATGAAAAACCATTCCACTCGAAATCAACTTCATGGAGAGCAGGTTCATTTTTATAGACAGTATTGAGGTCTCGAACTAAACGTTGCAATCCTTGATGATTTGGGGCAACCAGAGCATCCCATTCCAAGCTTTTGTCATAGTTCCATTCCTGCCACTGGCCAAATTCGCAGCCCATAAAAAGAAGTTTTTTACCTGAATAACCCCACATAAAACCCATATAGGAACGCAGGTTTGCAAATTTCTGCCATTCATCACCTGACATCTTATTGATAAGAGATCCTTTTCCATGGACAACTTCGTCGTGAGACAGAGGGAGCACAAAGTTTTCATGGAAGGCATAGAGCATACCAAAAGTCATCGTGTGATGGTGAAATCGCCTAAAGATTGAATCTTTTTCCATGTAGTCCAAGGTGTCATGCATCCAGCCCATATTCCACTTAAGGCTGAAGCCGAGCCCACCAATATAGGTCGGTTTTGAAACCATTGGATAGGATGTTGATTCTTCAGCAATGGTGAGAACTCCAGGAAAGACACCATGGACCACTTCATTGGTCTTTTGTAGAAAACTGATTGCTGCCAGGTTTTCACGGCCACCATATTGGTTTGGCACCCATTGACCATCTTCCCTTGAATAATCAAGATACAGCATGGAAGCAACCGCATCCACACGAAGCCCGTCAATGTGATATTTATCTAGCCAGAACAGGGCATTGGAAATTAAGAAAGAACGAACTTCGTTGCGTCCATAATTGAAAATCATGGTACCCCAGTCCTGATGCTCTCCTTGTTTGGGATCAACATGGGAGTAGAGATGGGTGCCGTCAAAAAAGTTTAGTCCTGCACCGTCTTTAGGGAAGTGGGCAGGTACCCAGTCAAGTATGACTCCAATGCCATGGAGATGACATTGGTCAATAAAATACATGAAATCTTCAGGGTTGCCATATCGGCTGGTGGGAGCGTAAAATCCAAGAACTTGATATCCCCAGGAACCATCAAAAGGGTATTCGGTAATGGGCAGGAGCTCTATGTGGGTGTAGCCCATTTCCAAAACATAGGGAAGCAGGGTTTGGGTTAACTCGCGGTAGCTAAGAAATCTATCGCCCCAGCGTTCGTCTGGATTTTTACGCCAGGAACCGAGATGTACTTCATAGATTGAAATAGGACTTTCAATTGATTGGCGTTCCTGCCTGCTTTGCATCCACTGGTCATCTTTCCAGGCATATTGGTCCAAGTCCACCACGACAGAACCTGTTTTGGGGCGTTCTTCCATACAAAAGCCATATGGATCAGCCTTGTCGAAAACTTCGTTGTTTGCAGCGGTAATGGAGTATTTATAGACAGTATATTCTTCTAAGTCAGTGATAAACAGGGACCAGATACCTGAATCACTGGAATGCATAACATGGCTGGTTCGGTTCCAACCATTAAAGTCACCAATAATTGACACCTGCTTAGCATTGGGAGCCCATACTGCAAAAGCAACACCTGATTGCCCATTTACACGCATCAGATGTGTACCTAGTTTTTCATAGGCTCTTTCGTGTGTACCCTCGCTAACGAGATACTTATCAAAATCGCTAAGCCATTCTGACGGAACGGGATTGCAGGTGTGTCTTGTTTGTTTCATTGAGTCCTGTCTGAATCGAGACAAATTCTTAGAGTTTCTACACTAATTTGTATCCTACTCATAATAAAATGTCATGTGATTTTCTTTGATTTTACTTGTTTGTACAGAAAGAAAAGCAATTAAATTTGCTGGATTTTTTGGATGCAGATTATTTTTTGGACCACGATGTGGTTGTGTCGTAGGTGGTACGGTGATAATTTTTTCTAGAACATTAAATGTTTAGTGAAAGAACAGGGAAAATTTATTTTTTGCAGTGGTGAAGGATTTTTTCAATTTCTTCTTGGGTATATTCTCCTAGTCGCCATATTTTGGCCAGAGCCAGGCCATTTTGAGCTATCTTTGGTATATCGCTCTCTGGAATGTGGAGGTCGTCCAAGGTGGTCGGGCAGCTAATTTCTTTAAACCAATTACAGAGTCGAGCAATGGTTTGATCTGCATCGATTGTTTCTGCAGAGTGTTTTCTGAAAAGATTTTGACCCAGTTGAATAATTTTCACCGGATTTTTTTGTGCCTGCCATTTCAGCCAACCAGGAATAACAACAGCCAGGCCAGCCCCATGTGGGACGTCATAGAGGGCACTTAAAGAGTGTTCTATCATATGCATGGGAAATCCAACTCTGCCAAGACCAGCACCTGTCAGGCCATTGAGGGCCAGGGTTGCAGTCCACATGAGATCGGCCCGCCCCTGATAATCAGTTGGATCTTTGAGGCACCTGTCACAGCTTTTCATGGCGTTATGAATCAGGCCTTCCATGAATCGATCCTGAACCGGGGTGTCAGGGTCAGAAGCGGTCATGTAAAACTCCAGCACATGAGCGATAGCATCAACAGCACCAAAAGCCGTGTATTCATGACTTACCGAGAAAGTTGATTCTGGATCCAGGATGGAAGTTTTCGGGTAGAGTTTTTGATTACCAAAACCAAATTTTTCCTGGGTTTGTTCATTGGTAATGACCATGCCAGAATTCATCTCAGAGCCTGAGGCAGCCAAGGTCAAAACAGTTGTCAATGGCAGGACTTTTTTTATGGATTTTTTACCGATGAAAAATTTCCAGACATCATGTTCAACCACGCTTCCGGCACAGATAGCTTTTGCACTGTCAAGAACTGAACCTCCACCAACAGCGATGATAACGTCCACCTTGTTTTTCTTGGCTTTCTCTATCCCTTCTCGTACATGCGATAATACTGGATTTGACTCGACGCCGCCGTGTTCGATAATGTACACACCTGCATCAATAAGTGAGTCAATCACCTGCAGATAGATGCCGTTTTCTTTGATACTGTCTTTCCCGTAAACGAGTAGTCCGCATGTTCCCCAGG
>CAMYOP010000129.1 GCA_947260045.1 uncultured Desulfobulbaceae bacterium | reverse complement strand
AGGCTGATGGTCTTGAATTATGTTTCTGATCAATAGAAACTTATTTGATATTCAAATAAGCTAAATCACAATTGTAGCTGAATAATAGACTGAAAAATAGTAAAAAGGAAATGAAAATATGTTCTAAAATAAAATTGAATTTTAGCATTCCAGCAGAGAGAAAAAGAAAGAGTAAGCAGACAAGTCGCAGATATTATTTCTGTTAGAACACAATTTTTATCAAGGTGGAGTTAACCAGAAAAGAGATTCTGGCTCAAAGAGAGCCGCTGGCTTGAGTGATGTAAAAATTTATGATCTGTCAAAAAGCATGTGTGTGTCTAAAGTATTTCTCTGTAAAAAACTATATATTCAACCCCGTAAAGCTTATCCTTTTTTGATAATGAGCTGCTTCCCTGGACGGATCATATTTGTTCTCAGCTTGTTCCACCTTTTTAGGTTGAAGGTCGAAACTTTGAATTTTCTGGCGATTGTCCAGAGAGAATCACCATTTTTCACTCGGTAGTAGGTGTAAATATCTGGTGTGGAGCGTGATGATGGTTTTTGTTTTTTATTGTCTGCAAGAATAAAGGGTTTATTGACACTTTTTGAGGTATGGCTGGATACCTGTATCTGCGGGTTATCATCAATATAGAGGGCGAGTTGGTTGCCTGCTCTGATTTTATGTACAGAATGAAGGCCATTCCATTGCATTATGATTTCAGGGGTAACGCGATAGTTTTTAGCAATTTTAGAAAGTGATTCTCCGTTTCGAATGGTATGGAGGATGAGTTTCCCGCCTGTCGTCGCTGAAGCAAAGCGGCTTCGAGGCGATTCACCTTCTTTGAGGAGGACATATTTGGTTGTCCTGTGAGGGATACGAAGATGTTTTCCGACCACCAGTTTGCCTGTCCGTATATTATTTGCTTTAAGTAGGGTTGTTTTGTTCAACTTATATTTTCTACAGATACTGGTCAGGTTTTCTCCCCTTTTTATGACATGTGTCTTGTAAGCAGTTGCAACCACTGGGTGGACACGTGGAAGGTTTTGGGTGAGTATTTGTTTGGTACCCTGGGGAATGCGCAGGACATACTTACTTGAGCCAGGTGGGGTTACATTTTTTCGCAGTTCATTATTGAGTTGCTCTAAGGTTTTGACAGAAGCATTACAGGCAAGAGCAATGGCGGAAATATTTGTCAGAGGTGGAACTGCATACTCATCATAGAGAACTGGCTTTTGGTACTTCACATTGGTGAAACCATATTTTTCAGGATCTTTAGAGATAATAATTGCAGCGATCAGTTTGGGCACATACCGTTTGGTTTCAAGTTTTAGGTATTTGTATTGGGCAAGTTCCCAAAAATCATGGGTCTTATATCGCTTGATGGCTCTGCCAATTTTTCCTTCGCCGGCATTATAGGCAGCAACTGCCAGATACCAATCGTCAAATTCATTGTAGAGATTTGAGAGATAGGCGATAGCGGACTTTGTGGCTTTTTCAGGATTTCTTCGTTCGTCTACCCATGAGTTGATCTGGAGGCCATAATTTCGACCAGTTCCTTTAATAAACTGCCATAACCCTGCCGCATGGGCATGAGAATAGGCCGAGGGATTATATCCGGACTCGATCATGGCAAGATAGGCAAGGTCAAGGGGAAGCCCTGCTTTTTTGAGCTCCTCTTGGATATAGGGGACATATTTTGAAGACCTGGCTAACCAGCGACTGTAATATTTGCGGTGTTTGGTTTGAAACAGGTTGAGATACATTTGGACCTGTTTATTAATGGTGATTGGGAAGTCATAGGTAACAACTTCTTTTTTCTCAGTTTTTCCAGGTTTTTGCGTAGAGTCTTTTGTCTGCGTGACCTGCATTGTTTGGCTGACGGCCGATTCTTTTTTCCAGTCACCCAGTTTGTCCAGCTCTGCAAGTTCTTCCTCGAGCGTCTCTTCAGGTTCGGGGACGGTGTTTTGGATATCACTCGCTAACTCAGCATCCAGGGGGCTTGCAGGTACCTGAATATCAGTGAACAAATTTGTATTCGAATAGAGGGAGCAAGCGCTTGTTGTCAGTGTGAAAAGAAAGCAGAGAACTGCAAGAAAAAAGAATTTGATTCTATTCATATTGGGATCGTTTTTATGTAGAAACATTTGGAATATATTCAGATTGGACGAAATTTAAATTGGGCCAATAATAACTGATAATGCGATAAAAATACAATATATAAATATTTTTCTATCATCAGCTTCATTAAAACTGGATATTATCCAATAAAAAACGTAAAGTTGAGACTTATTGTCAACGTTTGTATCCTTTGAAACGCTCTCGGAAAACAAGCATTATCTGTCCATCCTGGGAACGTTGTTAACATACTAATCAATCATTTCATGTTTCGTTTTTTATTTAAATTATTTAATTTTTTTCTATTTTTTACCTTCCTGGGCCTCATTGCCGCTGGTGGAGGGCTCTATTGGTTTGTGGTCGTCAACCCCGGGCCTGAAATGGAGCAGGATTATATTGAGTCCATTCTCGGGCGTGAAAGTCCTGTTTATTACCGTGACGGTCAAGAAAAAATGGGTGTTCTTTTCCAGGATACTCACCGACAATATCTCTCGTATGGCCAAATACCAAGAGAGTTCGTTCACGCTATCACTGCCGCAGAAGATAAGAAATTCTTCAGTCATTTCGGCATAGATATCCAAGGTGTTACCAGAGCGATGATCGCCAACGTCAAGGCTGGCAGAGTTGTCCAGGGCGGGAGTACGATTTCTCAGCAGACAGCGAAAAATCTTTTTAAAAGGGAATCTCGAACCATTCGGGCAAAATTAAAAGAGCTGTTGTACGCCTTTCGCCTGGAATATCATTACCCTAAAGAAAAGATTCTGGAGTTTTATTCCAATCAGTTTTTTGTCAGTGGCAATGGACATGGGCTCGGTGTTGCTGCTCGTTACTATTTTGATAAAAATGCCAGTGAGTTAAGTCTGTTGGAAAATGCCTTTATTGCAGGCAGTGTGAAGCGTCCGAATTATTATAATCCGTTTACCAAAAAGAGTAAGGAGTTATCGGAGAAAGCCAGAAAACGGGCCAAGAAAAGAGCTGTATATGTTTTAGGGAGAATGTATGTCGACGCAATGATATCAGAAGACCGGTATAACGAGGCTCTTCAAACCGAACTGGAATTTCGTCGAGGAAAAATGTCTTTTGCACTGAATACCATTGTTGATCTGGTCAAAGATGGGCTCAACTCTCCAGTTATACTAGATGCACTTGAAGAGCACGGTATTTCAAACGTTTCTACCTCAGGGGTTCGCATTATAACGACAGTGGACAAGAAGCTTCAGGACAGGTCTATGTATGCCCTGCGGCGAAATCTGGCACGCCTGGATGTTCGTCTTCGCGGGTATGAGCGCGATACAGTTCTTGCTGAATATGAAAAGGCTGATTTTGAGGAAGAAATTGAATTGATGCCAGGTGGTTTTTATTTTGGCACCATTGTTGATGTACATAAAAAGGGAGAAAAATATCCGCTCATTGAGGTTGGCTTAGGAGCTAAAAGACCAAACGGGCTTATTGATCAGGAAGGGCTTAAGCGTATTTTGCTAGCAAGTGCTCGCTATCATAAAAACAGATGGAGTGATGCCGACGGGAAAGATCTGAAAACTTTAATGAAACAGTTTCAAAAAGGAGATAAAATTTTTGTCAGCGTACGTTCCATTGATGAGGACGGTTCTATTGTTCTTGATCTTGAACGTTACCCTGAGCTACAGGGAGGCGCTTTGGTTTTGCAGCATGGGAAAATCAGAGCAATGGTTGGAGGTATGCAAAATCGATTCTATAATAGGGCTGTCCATGCCAAACGCTTAATGGGCTCAGTGTTCAAGCCTTTTCTTTTTGCTGCTGCACTTCAACTCGGCTGGAATAGTGTTGACTTGTTGAACAATGAGCGAAACATCTTTATCTTTCAGGATAGACCATACTTTCCCCGGCCAGATCATATCAGTCCCCATAAAGAGGTTTCAATGAGCTGGGCAGGAACATACTCTGAAAACCTGGCAGCCGTCTGGCTGGTAGAACATTTAACAGATTTCTTGACGCCGCCAAGGTTGAGGGAACTTGCCTCCCCTCTTGATATGGCTCCTCGAGGTGATGGTGACACTACTGAAAGTTATGCTCATTTCAGACAACGTATACGTGATGATTTTGGCATTGTTGTAAACCGTAACATCCTTCAAAAAGCAGCATTCGAAAAAGCTATTTTATCCCTTGAGGCGGATTTTCTTTTCGACGATAGAGTTCACGACTATAAATTATTACAGAAATTACCGTACGGGTATCATTTTGATCGCTACCTGGAGGACCTTCTGGCTGTCCAGAAAGAAAGCAAGAAAAAACTCTCTACAAGGGAAAAAAAGGAATATGCATTACGAGAAAAAATTCTTCAAAAAAATTATCTCGCTTTGCCTGAAAGTTATAACTCCCTTAAAGCACAACAGGAATACTATATAAACGCTGTCAGGCAGAGATTAAATATCCTCAATATCTTTAGAGAGGTCAAAACAGGCTTGCCTCCGGATGGGTATCTGTTTGAAAATGAAGATGGCAAAATTATTTATTCCTTGAGCCTTAAACATGGTGAAGAACTCCAACCTCTCTGGGTAGATGATATTACTAATCGCCTGCTTTTTATGAGTGAAGCGGAAGAGGCTTCATTTTGGGAAAATATTCTCCTTGAAGGAGCTATAAGCGTTTATGCCTATGAGGCAGTGACACAGCAGATGGCTCTGGAACTTGAGATGCTTCAGGAAAAACGTCCATATTCCATGGAAGTTCTTACCTCCATAAAAGATTATCGAGTGATGCTTGGCCTGCAATATTTAAAAGATCTTGGCAAAGAAATGGGTATTTCCAGCCAATTGGAACCGGTTTTGTCTTTTCCTCTGGGCTCAAATGTCGTTTCTGTCTTGGAGGCGGTGCGTATGTATGAAACCTTGGTTTCAGGAGTACGCTACACCCCGGTAAAAATGGACGCCGTCTTAGACGAAAATGATGAAACCCTTGATGGTCTTGCTGTTATAGAAAAAATTGAAACGGAGGATGGCAAAACAATTTATTCTGCCAATCAGGTTTTAAAGCCTGTACTGGATCAGAAGACCTCTGTGGCTGTCAGCAACATATTAGAAAATGTCATTTTGCATGGAACTGGAAAATATGCTCGAAAAAATGTTCGATTTTCCAGTGAGGAAGAAGAAAAAAATAAAGCTTTGCAAAAGCTCGATATACCTGTACCCCTGCTTGGCAAAACAGGTACCGCCAATCAGTTTCGCAACTCTTCATTTTTTGGATTCGTCCCAGCGCTTGGACCAGGGACAGAAACAGAGATGTATATTGATAATGGCTTTTCAGTTGGGGTTTATGTCGGTTTTGACGATAATAGGCCCATGGTAAAAAAGACAACGCGAATATCAGGTTCAGGAGGGGCACTCCCTATCTGGAGCAGTATCGCTGAGGCTGTTTTGCTCATGGATAAAAGCGGGGACCGGGTGGATGAGGTTGATCTGAGTTTTAATGGTCTCTCTTTAAAATATCCTAATATGGGTCAGATTATTGTTCCCGTTGTTCCTGAAAAAGGGGGAATGGTGTTGCAGGGCAGTGGAAATGGGCCTCTGGTTGGAAGGAAGTTGCCAAAAATTCTATCTTTTGGCAAGTTTGGAGCTGGCGGGCACTATGAAGGAAAGCGCTTTTTTAATCCATATTGGAAAAACCAACAGATGCTTGGTTTGTAAAATATTTATTTCATAGCCCCCTAATTTTTCTGTGTAATTCACATCCTGTATTTTGTTGCTTTCCGCTCATTTTTTCCTTCACAAAGAACCAGACCATGGTACAATAACTCGACATGCGCCAAGGGCGTTTGGGTATCCTTGTGAGGAATTGATCAGGATTCTGTAATCAAATACGTTTAGAGATAGTGAAAAGTACGGAAAATAAGGTTTGATCCGTTGGAGTTGAAAATGTTCACCAGAACGAAGAAATTATGTACCGTGGCGCCTTTTAAGGCGCCTCTTTCATGTGTTCTTATTGCTTTTTTGTTAGCTGGCTGTCTGGCTGAAAAAAAAATGGTCGATCCCTATCGGGGAAGAGCGCAGCGTGAAGCAGCAATTGAAGAAAAGCAGATTTTGACCCAGCAGCCCGGTCAAGATGTAAGCTCTGTCAAACCCCAGATTCAAGCAGCCGAGATTGTCCTTAATGATACAAGGTCAAATCAGGAATCAGAAGAATATCTCATACCTCGTTTGACTCAGATTAACGACAGGATGTTTGCCTACGAAAAAAAACTCGATGATTGGCAAACATTTAGTTCAGGTATTGAGCCAGCTGACCTGAACAGACAAGATATGATCAGGGTAAGTGATTGTCTTGAAAAGTTGCGAACAATCTTGTCTGGATATGATGCGCTCCATAAAAAAATTCTAAGTAGAGATTCTGTTGCAAATGGCGGGAAAAAAATTGCTCAATCCCTGCTTGAAATTGAAGAGCAGGATATCTCTTTTCTTGAAAGTGATTGTAATACGATTCTGACAGAGGAACGAAAAAAAGTATCTCGTCAAGAAGGAATTTCACTTCAATCCGGTGATTATTCAGCAGAAGAACAGTTCATCAGCGCTGCAATGGCACAAAACGATTATGAGCAGGTCATTGTCAGTTATCAAGATCTGTTTCAGGGTCCAGGGAAAAAAGCTGGCCACGATACTGTTTTTACATATGGTCAGGCTTTATTGAAAAGCGGTCGAGAGGATGAAGCCCTGAACGTTTTTCAAAACCTTTACATTCGGCTGCAGGAAGATGGGGATGCTGCATCTGAGTTTCGCTTGAAACAGATGATCGCTGATCTTCGTTTCGGGCTGGAGGATTATACAGGGGCTCAGGATCAGTACAATGAAATTGTAAATTTTTATGCACAACTTGGAGAAAAAAAGGAATGGGCTGCTTTGCAGTTGAGAGCGCTTGATTCTGCAGGTCTGCAGAGTCCAGAAGTGAAGGCATATGCTTCTCTTTTGAAAAATTTTCTTGGTTATAATCCTGAACGGGATGGCTTTAATGTCGTACTGGAAGCAACAGAGTTCATAGACACGTATCCCTATTCACAGGTAGCATCAAGTGCCGATGCTATTTTGCAGCAGTCTCGTCTCGCTGCAGATGCATGGTTTAATATACAGCTTGAAGAAGCAGAGGTGTTTGCTGCTGAGAAGAAATTTCAAGAGGCAATTTTTGCCCTGGAGCGTATTCCCCAAGATATATTGCCCATTGAAAACCAGGATCTACTGCGAAGAAAGATTGATGAGCTGGTAACAGCAGAGGCAATTGAACTTGAAACCCATCGCTTACGGCAGGAGCAAGTATTGCCGGAACAATGGAATACAGGTATGCAGCACCTTGAAGCAAAAGAGTATGACACTGCCATAGAAATATTTACAGCATTACTCGATACACCATACAAGGAAAAAGCACAGCGGCAGATAGCGGAAGCATCTCAACTGGCTGTAAGTGAGGGCCGGCGGCGTGCAGCGGACCTGTTTGTCCGGGCAAACAGAACTCAGGATCTGGAAAGTAAGAAAACCTTACTTCTGGCTTCTCAAAGAATTCTTAAAGATCTTCTGGTTAATTATCCGCAATCAACCCTATCTGCAAAAGTAAGTAGAAATTTGCAGCGAATAGAGGATGAAATAGCAGCCATTGATCCAACCTTACTTTTGGACGACTCTGTTCTCGGTAATA
>CAMYOP010000128.1 GCA_947260045.1 uncultured Desulfobulbaceae bacterium | reverse complement strand
AAAAATTTTATTCTATGAAGGTTTTATTTTTTGGAGAGCCCTGAGAAGTTCATAGAGGAGAAAAGGATTACGTCTGGTCGGATTGGACTGAAGGGTACAAATTGATACATCAGGTGTAAATCGATTTCTGTACACTGTGTCACGCAGGAGAATTGCTGTTACAGCATGGTCTTTTGAAAGTTGATTGCAGAGCTCCACAAATACTTTTTCTGCACCACCCCAGCCCTGGGAAGCCATGAATTGAACGATTTTCATATATTTCCAGAAGAATTGTATTTGTTATTTTCCACAAAGGAAATTGTACCGTCTGGAGAGCTTTTCACTGTCCTGGTAAGGACGTCTGTAATGTAGGCATATCCTTTTGAGTTACAATGGGTTTCATCAGCATAAAAACAATCCATATTTTCCAGAAAGTGTTTGTATAGGTGAATTCTTCGACAGTTGTGATGGGTAGCTGCAAGCTCATCAAGGATTTCATTGTACCGCAGAATTCTTGGATTCCTCTCTTGCTGCTTGTGTGGAATTGTATCAATAAGCAGTACAGGTGCATTACCTGCCGATAAAATCATCTGCTCCAGGTTGTTCTTATACTCTAGCTCTGGCACTACTTTTTTTTCACCAAACCGTCGATTGAGCCCATATTTTCTGCATAATTTTTTATATTTCTTGACTAAGCTTCTTCCCTGTTTTTTTAGAAAATTATCTGGATAATAGAGCACATAGGGTGCATAAATGAAGGTTTGATAAGAGTCAACCAGGCCAAATTGTATTAAAAGAAGAACTGTGTCCTCTGAAATATTATCCTTAAGGAGCCGGATACCCTCACGGGTCGTTGCCATTGTATACGCTGAGTTCCTAACGTGTTTATGGAGAGCTTGTCCCAAACGTTCTGGGTAGCTATTTTCGGTAAATTCTGCAACTCCTAGAGTGTTACAGTCTCCAATGGCAAGAATGTGTTTCATTGTATCGTAGAATTATCCGGCATCTTAGTTGATGGCGCTTGCAACCTGTTTTATGACATCACTTAGAGAGAGTGTTTGCAGGGAATCAACTTCAATAAAGGAAAACTGAGTGTGTTGAATACCTGTCTGCCTGGCATGAACATGCTTGCTGAATAAGGCTAGGCCTGGCTTTTTTAAATGTGCTGCCATATGAGTAGGACCAGTGTCATTGCCTATGACATACTCTGCTTTGTTTAAAACACCTGCCAGCTCAAATATATCAAGGTATCTCTTGCCATGAGTTATCATCGTAGCATTTCGCAGAGACCTGCAAAGTTCCATTTCTGCAGGCCCTGGAACAGTAATCACCTTTCGTCCTCGCTGCGTTAACCAGGCTGCGAGTGCATCATAATGAGCCCATCTTTTCTCAATATGTTTGGTTGATGCCCCTGGTATCAGGACAACAAAGGGAGAAAAAAGATTATTTCTGGTGAGAAACTCGTCCATATCTGGCGCCATCCAGGAAATATCAGGGTGTAAGCTATGGCGCACTGAAATTCCCATTTGGACGAAATGGTCGACAAATTCTTCGGCCGCACATTTCTTTCGGGGCTTGGTTTTTACAAGAGAGCTAGATTGGGAGCGACAATGGTAGGTGCTCGTTTTAGAAAAGAGAAAACGACGATAAAATTCAGTGCGTGCTACTTGCTGGAGATCATAAATTTCATCAATTTGCGCAGCACGTAAGGTATTTCGCAAGGTTAGCATGGTGGGTAAATGCCATCTGGGTGCACGTGAATCAACAATAACAGAATCGACCCATGGGCATTTCTCCATGAATCGTACATAGGCGGGCGAGGTCATCGCAATTATTTCAGCTCCAGGATGGTGATTCTTGATATCATGCACCGCTCCTTCCGCTTGAATGATATCACCCAGCGCACTGAGTTTAATAATGAGGATGCGTTTCATAGAGCAGTCTAATATGCTTGATATGATTTTTCCTCTACGAGTGCAGAGCCAAGGAGCAAATTTATGTGGCGCTTGACTATGGATCTTTGGTCGTTGGTTTGATAGACGGAACGTGCAAGTT
This sequence comes from uncultured Desulfobulbaceae bacterium, assembly GCA_947260045.1. GTDB lineage: Bacteria > Desulfobacterota > Desulfobulbia > Desulfobulbales > Desulfobulbaceae > CAMYOP01. The sequence goes on along the minus strand of CAMYOP010000128.1, from coordinate 5,735 downwards.
TTATAAATTCTGGACCAAAGGCACCTTTTCGTTCACATTCTCTGATATCATCCTCAATTTCCCATAAGCTTGTATTTATCTGGCGCAATTGATCTAGGAACTTATCTAGTTGCTCTGAGTTATTATTTCCATGTTCACTGGCGATATGATTGAGTATATCGAGTTCTTTTCTAATATTTATTAATTTTGCCGGGTCTTCAATACGAGTGGATTTGATTTCCAAGATAGTTATCTTGTCAAATACTTCTCCCCAGGAGACAGGAATATCTACAGCCATTTTTCCTCTATAAATTGGATGAGTGTCAAAATCAGTGAGTTTGTTGCACTGTTTTGCCAGCAGCAGTGGAGTTCAATTTATCTAAAAGAAGTTCTTTATATATATCTAAAGTCTTTGCACACATTGAATCAAGGGTGAAGAGTGAACGTGTTCTCCTCTGCCCTTCTATGCCAAACTGTTTTCTCTTGTCAGGCCTATCCAGTGCTTCATCAAGAGCCAGGGCCATTTCTTGTGCATCTGAAGGGTTGACCAGCCAACCGGATTTATCATGTTGAACTGTTTCCAGGCTCCCTCCGTGTGCAGTTGCGATAACTGGTTTTCCCATGGCCATTGCTTCAACGGTGGTACGGCCGAATGCTTCAGGTTCAACTGAGGTAGCTGAAACAACAATATCTGCCAGGAGTAGTGCTGCTGGCATGTCGTTGCAGTGCCCGACGAGTTTAACCCTCTCTTGAAGATTATCCTGCTTGATGGCTAAACGAAGTTCACTGGTAAAACCAGGGTTATCTTCTGTGTCGCCGATGAGAAGGGCTAGAAAATTCTTATTTTTCATCAAGGTAAGACTCTTGAGAAATAGTTGTTGCCCTTTTAACCGTGTAAGCCTTCCTGGCAGCATGATAATGGGTACGTTTTGGTTTATGTTCCATTTTTGTACTAAAAGTTTGATACGGTCTGGAGCAACATTGTCAGGGTTAAAGACGTCTTCATCAACGCCGCGATAAATCAGGCGCAATTTATTGTCTTCATGATAGCGTTCTTTGACGTGTTCTTTAATAGATTCGGACACCGCAATAATTCGTTGCCCTTTGGTCATTATTGCACTGTAACTGTTGACAGAATAGAAACCATGAAAGGTTGTGACCAGTGCTGGACGTTTTTCAGCAGGTATTAATTTCCAGGCGCAATAGCCAACCCAGGCAGGCATTCGCGACCGTAAATGGAGTACATCCACTTTTTCCCTGAGCAATAATTTACATAACGGCAATATGTAAAGGAGGCTTCTTGGAGTTTTACTGCCTACTTTCCAGGTTATATGTCGACTTTTTTCCTGTTCTAATTGTTCCACCATGCGCCCACCGCCAGATACGACGATTGAGGCATGCCCCTTTTCGGTCAGATATCTCCCCATCTCTAAGGTGCCACGTTCTACTCCTCCCCCTTCAAGTTCAGGCAACATCTGTACAACTGTCAATTGATCACTGATTTTCTGCCCGGATCTTTCCAGTATGAGGTTCTGGTAGAGATCAACTGTTTTTTCGCACATGCGGCAGGCAGTAAAGTGCTTGGTAACCCTCGCTTTTCCATTGATACCGTACTGTTTACGTTTTTCTGTATCAGTAAGAGCTTCGCTTATGGCAGTAGCTAACTCTAAAGGGTTTGCCGGCTCAACTAACCAGCCTGTTTTTTGTTCTTCAACTGTTTCAAGACTACCACCGTGCCTAGTCGCAATTATAGGTTTTCCCATTGCCATTGCTTCAATGGCGACTTTACCAAATGCCTCAGGTTGAGAAGATGAGGCAGAAACGACAAGGTCTGCTGCCAGCATTGCTGCGGGCATGTCAGAACAGTGACCGACTAATCGTACTTTTTCAGTAAGGCCTGTTTTTTTTATTTGATTCTTAAGCTTTTGGACAAATCCAGGATTTTCACTGGTATCACCAACACAGAGGGCGGTAAAATTTTGATTCTTAATGCTGGCAAGAGCGTCAATAAAAACATCTTGGCCCTTCCAGCTTGTCAGCCGCCCGGGCAGCATAATGACAGGAGATTTACTGTGCTCAACGCCCCATTTTTTTTTCAGATTTTGGACTCGTATAGTATCAACTTTTTCAGGATCGAAAATGCAGGCATCAACACCACCGTGAATAAGCGATATACGGTTATCGCCGACTCGGTATTTATCAATGATGTGCTCTTTAATAGTACGGGAGACTGCAATGACCTTTTCCCCTTTGGTCATGATTGTAGAGTAGGCGTTTACTGAGTAGAAACCATGAAATGTTGTGACTAAAGCGGGTCTTTTTGCAACAGGTATTGATTTCCAGGCAAGGTAAGCTATCCAGGCTGGAAGACGGGAACGGAGATGAAGAACATCAACATCCTCTGTGAGCAGTATCTTTCGTAACTGTGGAATATATTGAAAACAGCGTGGACTTTTTTCACCGATATAGGGCCAGGTTATATGCTCACTCCCAGCTTCTTCAAGTTGGGGTACAAGTCGACCACCACCCGAAATTATGATAGATCGGTGTCCTGCCTGTGCAAGGTATGTTCCGAGTTCTAGCGTTTCACCCTCAACACCACCTTCGTCGAGTTCAGGCAAAATCTGGATTACTGTAAGCGGTTTGGCCACCATCTTTTTAATATCTCTTGAGCGCAACGTTTTGCTTCATTTAGTGATTGAGCGTGAGTGATGTGTTTCTTTCCATTGAGCCAATCCTCATAAGAAAGTACAATTTTATCTGTGATTAATTTTTGTTCACTTTGAATAAACTTATTTTTTTTATTTCGCCAATAAACAGGAATAATACCAACTTGGCATCCAGCTGACAGTGATTCATATATCATGGACATGGAATCGGCTGTTACCCATACATAGTGGCTGAGGTCATATTGCTCCTCAATCCAGCCAGCTGGAGTATCTTTAAATTCCACAAAGTTGCTATTATTAAAGTTATTGCACAGGTTTTCAAGACTTTTAATAGTTTCTGGTGGAGTTCTTGGTGAAGATGAGATTGTCCAGGTAAGATGACTCTCTCTTTTAAGCAGTTCATCCACCATTGCAATGGTCTTTAAATTGTTCCAATGATGGCTTTTAGGATCTAAACCACCAATCAGAATTAGCGCTTTGGACTTGTCCTGCCTATTTTTTGCGCGGGATCTGTTGGGAGGTCCAATTGTACGAAATACATTGGAGGCTTCCTGGACATTGTCGTGATAGGGGATAAAGCATAAATCAAATTTTTTTCTTAGCAGAGTCGAGGGGGACATGCAAGTAATGGTAGGCGTATCATAGATCTTTTTACAGGCCAGCATCGGTATATGGGTGCGACTCCCTGTACCAATAATAAGGTCAACGTTCTTGATGTTTTTCTCTGCTAATCTCTGCGGAGTGAAAAAATATTGAATATGCTTGTTAAGCTCCACTAAAAAGGGCAGGTGGGGTACGGCAATTTCTTTAATCTCTATGGAGGTTATCTCTGCAAGTGCCTCGAGAACGCCTTGAGTCTGTTTCACATGACCAGGCCTGCTGTCAAAAAAAGCAGCTATTTTTAAAGGGTTATGTGAAGACAATGATTTAGACTGGGTTGATTATTATTTTCTGCTGGTTCAGTGAGTGTAAATCATTTCTATACTACATTATCCTGCAATAGAGGTCTTGAGATAAATAAACAGTGTGTATAAAGAACGGTAAAATTGCCTGTTGAAAAAGATCTAGATGAAATATGCAGAAAAAGCCAAAACAATAATTAGTTTACTGGAACTGTATTGATGAGCTTTTTAAATGAGACAAGTACAGGCGGAAATTTTTTTTTCGTATAAATAATATTTTTCGTTAGCCTCTTCTCAAGGCCTGAGGTCTCTGTTGTCTTTGGCCACCACCTGCAAGTTTGACAACAATTCTATCTGTTTTTTGCAGTCTGCCAACAATGGTTTTAAATAAATGACGCGAAACATCAGGATATTTTTCTATTAATTCCATCAGTTTTTCACCAGGATATCTTTTAATGGTACAACGGCCACTGGAAATAACAGAAGCAAATCGAGGTTCGTTGGAAATGACTGACATCTCACCGAAATACTCACCAGGTTCGGTGATTTCTGCTATTTTTTTACTCCCTCTTAAAACAGCGACCTTACCTCTTACCAGTTTAAAAAAGTCTATGTCTTTGTTCCCTTCCTGGATAATGATATCCCCATCTTCGTACTCTTCAATGTCAGGATTGATGAGATACGCAGGGAGGCTTTCTTCGTGGGCTACTGTTCTACGTAAAACTTCTTCTACGCTTGTTACCCCTTGTTTCGCTTTTTTCAGTCCAGCCTGTCTTAATGGCACCATCCCATCCTGAATGGCTATTTTCCGGAGTTGTTCTTCTGGAACTTCAGCATTTATGGCTTTGCCAACATCATCGGTTACTTCCATGAGCTCAAAAAAACCAACTCTACCTTTATAGCCTAGGCCATTGCACTCATTGCAGCCCTTGGGGCCATAAAGATTCAAGCCATCTATTTCATCTTCATCAAAGCCTGAACTAATTAGGAAATCTTTGTCATGATTTACTTTTATTTTGCATTTTTGGCAAAGACGTCGGCCCAAACGTTGGGAGAGCACCATTGTCAAGGATGAGGCAAGCAGGTAAGAGGGTATACCTATATCAATCATACGGCCTACGGTTGAAGGAGAGTCATTTGTATGAAGGGTGCTGAAAACAAGATGACCCGTCATTGCCGCTTTCATTGCTATTTCAGCTGTTTCGATGTCACGAATCTCACCAACCATGATTATATCAGGGTCTTGGCGCAAAAATGCTTTCAGGGCAGCTGGAAAGGTCATGCCAACTTCCTGGTTTACATTTACCTGACAAATACCCTTGAAGTTAAACTCCACAGGATCTTCTGCCGTCAATATTTTAATATCTTCTGTATTAAGAGAGTTGAGAGCTGAATAGAGGGTTACTGTTTTACCGGATCCAGTGGGGCCAGTTACGAGAAGCAAACCTTGAGGTCGTTTTAAGCATCTTTTGAGTACCTCAAAGGTTTCTGGTTCAAATCCGAGTTTCGTGAGATCAACATTGAGTGAGCTCTTGTCAAGGATACGAAGGACAATTCCTTCACCATAGAGTAAAGGTAGAGTGGAGACCCGAAAATCGACAGCTTTTCGGCGGCCCAGGCGAATTTTAATACGACCATCCTGAGGAACTCGACGCTCAGTTATATTCAAGTCAGCCAATATTTTCATACGGGCAACAAGGGCGTTTTTGATTGTCAGTGGCAGGTTCATTGATTTAAATAGAGAACCATCCTTACGATATCGAACCTGCATAGTTTTTTCAAAAGGCTCTATGTGGATATCACTGACACCTTCCTGTACAGCTTTTACAAGAATGCCGTTTACCAGTTTTATAATGGGTGCGTCAGAGGCAGAGAATTGATCAAAAACAGCATCATTATCAGAATCACTTTCGATTTCAAAATCTTCAGCAGCATCGGAAACAAGGGCACCAAAATCTTCGACCTGTGTTACCTGATCCTCTTCATGTTCTTCTTCTCCTCCACCATCTAAGAAGGTTTTGTATTCATCATCATCAATTTTATAATAGGTGCGATAAGCGTCTATTATTTCTTTTTCCGTTGAAACGCAGGCACTGATACCTTTATTGACTGCATTCTGGAGGTCTTCAACTGCTGTGGTATCTGTCGGTTCGACCATTGTAACTTGAAGGGTATTGCCGACGAC
>CAMYOP010000127.1 GCA_947260045.1 uncultured Desulfobulbaceae bacterium | reverse complement strand
GGCCACATCAATGCAATAGCGGCAGTATATACAGTTACTGATATCAATCTCGTAATGGAGGTAGCAGAGATAGCAGCGCTTGGCCTCTTCAAGAGCCTGATCTTTTGTATATCCTGTTTCCACCTCGCGATTATTGGATGCCAGCCTGGTCTCAAGGGGCATGACTGTGGGTATTTCCTGGCGAGGAAGATAATCCCAGGAGTGGAGGCGGTCGGTTTTCTGACAGTCTTGCATGCGCACAATCATTTCACGGAATTTTTTGCCGCCGAGCTTTCTGGCAATTGTTTCTGCGGCCATCCTACCACCACCAATGGCTTCAATTACAGTGGATGGACCGCTTTGATAGTCTCCGGCAACATACAGATCAGGTATAGCGGTGTGAAAAGGCTTCATGGTGCTTTGGTGCGGTGCGGCATCGTCTACCCCAGGTAGTGAGAGAGCTGCCCTGTGTTGACCTGTTGCCACTATGACAGTGTCTGCAGCAAGTACGAATTCGCTGCCCTCAAGTATTTTGATCGTTCGTTTGCCATCATCCTGGAGGTCACCTGGTTGGGTTCTTTGAAACCGAACCCCTTCAACAGCAGTCTCTCCGATGATTTCAGCAGAGACCAACAAGGATTCAATTTTAATGCCTTCAATTTTGCTCTCAAGAACTTCATCGGCCGTCACCAGCAGATCCTCTTCTGTACGCCTAAGACAGATCTTTACCTCTTTTGACCCAAGCCTCAGCGCCGATCTGGCACAGTCAAAAGCCGTGAATCCGGCACCTATCACTAAAACTTTTTCACCAACAGCTGGCGCTTTATCTCGGCAGACGTCGATCATGAACTCTAGGCCGGAATAGACATTTTGCAGATTTTCGCCCGGAATATTTAAGGTGTTTGACCTGTAGCAGCCAGCAGCAAGAAGTATTGCCTCATGCTTTTGTTGAATGTCTTCAAAGAGAATATCTTCTCCAACGCGGACACCTGTTTCAAGGTTAATACCAAGGCTCAATATTTGATCGACTTCATCGTTTAATATGTGACGGGGTAATCTGAATTCTGGTATGCCGTATTGGAGCATGCCTCCGGGCTTGTCAAATGCTTCATAGATTGTGACCTTGGCCCCCAGTGTGGCAAGATCATGGGCTGCTGCCAGGCCAGCAGGCCCTGCACCAATGATACCGATGGAGTGTGGTAGGACATCTAAATGAAGAACAGAAAATTCAAGGTCGCCTCCTTTCATATCGGCAGCGGCTCTTTTCAAGTGACAGATATTGACAGCTTTGCCCAGTTCGGCTTCTCCATGTCTGCAGGCATTCTCGCACGGTCTGGAGCAAATTCGACCAAGGACCCCTGGTAACAGGTTCGCACCGTAATTTATCTCATAGGAGCGCTCATGTTTTTCTTCAAAAATAGCCCGAATATAGGCGGGTATATTGGTAAGTGCCGGGCAGGCTGCCTGGCAGGGGATATTTATTTTTGTGTAATAATAATCTTCAGCATCGCTTGAATAGACAGTTTCGGCATGGGGGATATTTTCCTGCTTCATAAACCTTAGCACCTGTAATTTTGCTGAAATAGGGAGAATTGATACCAAGTATCATACCATACAAAATAAGAAATAAAACATATTAAACACTTGTTCTGAACTCTCTTTGTTGGTGAGATTACCGCTCCAGGTGGGAAAGGGTAATGCCAGTTTGATTCAGAAGAAAGCCTTAGGGATAATTATTATAGCTAAGCCTGTAATAATCTCCTACATCTTAATATTAAAAAGCAAAAAAGAGATGCTGTATGGGCTAGATCCTAAGTCTGCGTACCTTGAAATACATTGTTAAATTCAAGTTCCTTCCAGTCGCTTTGGGTAGAACATTGTGCTCTCCATGACTGACTACCCAGAGAGTGCAAAACAAAGTTGTAATTCTGATCGGACTTTGCCCTGCCCCACATCATTATGCTCCATTTTGTTGTACGCTTCCAGCCTTGATGAACATCTGTGACTTGAAAGGGTGAGAAGGTAAAGGATTCGTGAAAATCCATGCTCTGTCGTCCCTCCACCTGCATTGCTTTAACATTTCCCTGGAAATTTGGAGGAAGTGCCATATGGGCGGGTGCACAAGCAAAAAGGTAAAATATTGCTGTAGAAATAATAACATATTTACATGCAGTGCCTCTTTTTCGAGAGATTATACATAAAATACTCATCAAAAGTCTCCTGTTAACCAGATAGCAACATCTTCGGCCATGGCGCATACTTTGGCTGTTACACTTTTAAAAATCCCTCGCGAGAAACCTTGGGGTCCCTGGCTCATGACAATGGTGCCGAAGTCACCAATAAGGGCCTGACGCAGAATTTGTCGGCTGGGATAGATTCCTTTTTTTGTAGTGACCCTTTTTATTTGTTCTTCTTTAAGGCCTTGTTCTAAAAGGATTTGTTCTGGAGCATGGAAAAGCCTGTCGGGTCGATCCAGATGCTTTTTCGTCCATTCACTGGTCCATTGTTCGTAGTAATCTTCAGGGTTTATGGGGGCTTTTTTGAAAAATAGAGTGTCAGCATTAAATAGGGTGATTTCAGCCTGTGGATCTCCACCTATGATAAAACCCAGATGCTTTGCTGACTGTAAACTCTGGTTTGTCCCATCTACAGGAACAAGGAATTTCTTAGATTCTATATAGCCATTGATGAGCCAAACTGGAATTTTTTCTGTTTGTTCCCTCAGTGTGGCAGAAAGACTTCCCGCTCCTTGTTCTTTCAGGTCAACATTGTCAACTTCCCTAACAACAATGGCGTCACAACCTTTTTGACAGGCTTCATCTGCTATCAGCTTGGCGTAATCGCCAGAAGTGAGTTTTACTTTGAAACTTATACAAGATGGTTTAAAGCCTCTTCGCTCTAATCTTTTCTTGTCATTTTCCAGACTTTGAAGGCAGGACTTGTAATAAAGTTTTTCCCGTGGGCTTAGTGCTGCCAGGATGTCTTTTTCAGAATCATCCCTAAGGACATTTATTGCAGAGTCAATTTTACAGACGCTGAAAAGGTGCAGTTCGATATCGTTTCTGTGTGCAAAGAGCTGGCTGAGATAATGGAATAAATTTGAACTGGGTTCTGTTCGGTCTATGGGGACGAGCAGTTTTTTATTCATAATGACTAAAAAGGGAGCCCCGGTATTGTGAAAGTTGGTAAGTCTACCCTCATGATAAGGGAATCGTTTACACCTGTAAAATCCTTTGTTGTTTTTCACAGGATTAAACTGATGTGAGAGTGGTCTTGCCATTCAGTCTTGTCACCTGTACAATGAAAGCAATGCACGCAACCTGCAGTTTTTTCTCATTATCCTGAAAATTTATGGAAAACTGGACATCATCAGCTATAACAGCTCTGTTACTGTATGGTCTCTGGGGTTTTTTCCCAAAACTTGCAGTTCAATACATTTCACCGCAAAGCGCTCTGGTCTGGGAAGTTTTAGGGGCAATGGCTGTTGGTCTGTTCTTTCTATTTTATTTAGGCTTCAAGCCAGAATTTCATGGGAAAGGAATTGTATTTGCCCTGTTGACAGGGGTGACTGGCATGGTTGGAACCTTTTTCTTTTTTTCAGCTGCCAGTAAGGGGAAATTGTCGGTGGTTGTTTCCCTCACAGCCCTCTACCCGCTCATTTCAATTTTTTTAGCTGTTTTGCTTCTGCATGAACAAATTTCCTTGCGGCAATTTGGCGGAGTTGTTTGTGCGATATTGTCCATTTATTTACTGACAAGCTAGATCAGTATGGCTTTTGTGAGGAATACGGCGTGGTGAAAAAAGAGAGTAAACAGAATAAAAACCATGAAAAGAGAGTTGCTGCAAAGGATTATGCCAAGCTTGAAAAACAATTTCAGAAAGAATCCCGAAAACGACATGAGCTTGAAAAAGCCCTCCAGGAAAGTGAACAACGTTATAAGGTCATCATAGAAAAGAGCAGTGAGGCCATCTTTTTCATAGAGGCTGAGGGACCATCTGCCGGAAAAATTATCAGTGTGAACCAGGCGGCTGCTGAAATACATGGGTATTCTTTTGATGAACTCCTTACTCTTCACATCGGTGACCTGACAACAGCTGAGTCAGTTTTGGGGGAAGCCAATCGGTTTCAGCGTATATTGGCTGGCGAGTGGATTAAAGAGGAGATCAGTCATAAAAAAAAGGATGGGAGCCCTTTTCCCGTTGAAATAAGCGCGGGTCTCCTTGAGATTGACAAGCGAAAATATATTCTGGAATTTGAGAGAGATATTTCAGAGCAGAAACGAGCTGAATCTGATCTGGTTCTAGCCCAGAAAAATGAAGCTCTTGGCACCTTGGCTGGTGGTATAGCCCACGATTTCAACAATATCCTCGGGACAATTATTGGCTATGCTGAAATGATCCAAATGTTTGATCTTACAGATAACAGCCCACTGCACCCCAAGGTTCATGAAATAATTCGGGCAGCCTATCGGGCAAAAAAACTTACCCAGCAGATACTCACTTTCAGTAGTCGTTTCAAAGAGGAAAAATCAGCAGTTAAGATTGATCCGATCATACGAGAAGTTCTTGGTTTCATGAAAGCTATTCAGCCACCCAGCATCTCTATACAATATAATAATTCTGCAAAATCCGGGACTGTTCTGGCTGATTCCACCCAGATGCATCAGGTCTTGATGAACTTGTGTACCAATGCCATGCATGCAATGCAGGAACTTGGCGGTGTTCTCCATTTGATCCTGGAAGAAATAGAAATCGTCCAGGGCATTTCCAGCATGATGCTTGACCTGGAACCTGGCAAGTACATTAAACTTACAATTAGTGATACTGGTGCTGGCATGGCCCAGGATGTACTGGAGAGGGTTTTTGATCCATACTATACAACCAAGGAAAAGGGTGAAGGGACAGGTATGGGTCTGGCAGTGGTTCAAGGTATTGTCAAAAATCATGGAGGCACGATCACAGCTGAAAGCGGAGAAGGGGTTGGTTCTGTTTTCCAGGTATACTTACCAGCAAGTGATATGGTGGAAGCTGAGAGCCCGGCTCCTCAGACCTCTCACACTCTTTCAGGGAACGGCAGAATTCTTTTTGTTGATGACGAGCAATCTCTGCTTGATATTTCCAAAGAGACCATGGAAAAATATGGTCACCATGTAACAACTTCGGGAAATGGCCTGGAAGCACTTGAAATCTTCAGACAGGATCCAGGTCAGTTTGATCTGGTTATAACCGACCAGGTAATGCCCAGGATGAAGGGAGACCAGCTGGCCAGAGAGATATTGAAAATACGTCCTGATTTACCAGTGGTTCTGTGTACTGGATTTAGTGAGTCCATCACAGAGCAAACAGCTGAAGCCATTGGCATTTGTAAGTTTCTCTATAAGCCTGTGGGTGCAGCTATGCTTGCTGAGTTGGTCAGGGAAATTTTAGTTGAAAACTGTGGAAAAGATACGGAATAATTTATGGCTGACGTTTTAATAATAGATGATGACCAATCCTTGTGCAACATGATGGTGGAGCTGGTTAAAAACCTGGGGCACCAGGGTTACTATTCCACCAGTCTGCATGATGGTGTCAACATGGCCGTCAATGGAAACTTCGATGTTGTGGTCCTGGATGTGCAAATGCCAGACGGCAATGGCCTGGAGGTTCTTCCTCAGATAAAGGATGCACCTTCATCGCCTGAAGTCATCATTTTAACAGGGGCTGGCACTGAAGACGGTGCTGAGCTGGCTATAAAGAATGGTGCCTGGGACTATCTGCAAAAGCCGCTCTCGCCAAAAGAAATCGGACTTCCTTTGAAAAAGGTTTTTCAATATAGAGATACCTTGAAGGAAACGCGAAAGCCTGCTGTCGCACTGAAAATAAGAGGTATTGTTGGCTCCAGCCAAGCCATACGGGCAAGCCTTAATGACCTTGCCCAGGCCGCAAATTCCAATGCAAATGTATTGATCACAGGAGAGACAGGAACGGGAAAGGAACTTTTTGCCAAGGCAATACACGCTAACAGTCGTCTTGCTAAAAAAACTTTTATTGTCGTTGATTGCGCCTCCCTGCCGGAAACATTGATAGAAAGCTCTCTTTTTGGACACGAAAAAGGAGCGTTCACTGGTGCAGATAGGACCCGGGAAGGACTTATTCAAAAAGCTGATGGTGGTACCCTGTTTCTTGATGAAATTGGCGAGCTTGGTTTATCCCTGCAAAAAACCTTTTTACGGGTTCTGGAAGAAAAGAAATTCCATCCTCTTGGTGGAACCAGGGAAATCTCTAGTGATTTCAGGTTAATTTGTGCCACTAACCGTAATCTTGAGAAAAGAGCAGGGGAAAAAAAGTTTAGAAAGGACCTTCTTTACAGGCTGCAATCACTCCAGATTGAACTGCCGCCACTCCGTGATCGCCTTGATGATATTAAAGAGCTTGCTGTGCATCATAAAAATAGAATTTGTGACCGTTATGGGGCGGAAGCAAAGGGTTTTTCCAGCGATTTTATAAGCGCTCTTCGTTCCTATGATTGGCCTGGTAACGTTCGAGAGCTGGTTAACACTTTGGAGAGCTGTATCTCCACAGCGTTTTATGAGCCTCTTTTATTCCCGCAGCACCTGCCAACAAATATTCGGGTGAAAATGGCCCGCGCCTCTGTTTTGGAAGTCCCTGCCGATAGAGCCACAGGCTTTGGTGATGATGCAATCCTGCCGCCTGACTCGATTCCTCCCTATAGAGATTTTCGGGACGCTATTCTTCGTGAACCTGAAAGGAAATATTTTCAGTCACTTATGGCCTACACCCATGGTAACGTTTCAGAGGCCTGCCGCATTTCGGGCCTGGGAAGAACATGGCTTTATACGGTTTTAAAAAAGTATAAAATTGACCATAAGAACTGGGCAAAGAACAAATCAAAAAAGCAATAATTACAAATCCTAAACAGCTTTTAAAATCTAAAACTAATCACTCCACTGAACAGTACTGTTCTTTTTACTGAACACCCCGCTTTCTTCCACTTCCTGTTTTTCCTGGGTCTCCTGCTAACTAGTTGAAATTAAATAAAGTAAATATAAATATATAATTGGCCTTTTTCTTGCTAGGCATATGGTAAGTGTGGCGCATTATTCCCTGGGCTGCAACGCTTTTGCCAGTTTTGTCGCTTTGCAAAAGGGATATCGCGCCAAAATATGAAAGAAGACCAAGTAGGTTCAAAACTAACAGAAGTGAGATTTCATATGTCTCTTTGGAAATTCAGTATAGAGCAGGATGTTGTTCAGTATGGTCAAAAGCAGAGGAAAAAAATTACCAAGAGAGGTTGCAATGAACCATTTAAAGGGAGGTACTGGTGTCCAAAACTGCAATGGTTCAGACAAGAGGCCTGTCCGTTTGAATGCAGGCGTGAATGTGAAAATTTTCGTGCAATATGCGGCTATCTCTAGAGTTTCAGAGATCTTAAATTTGTCCGGGGCCGCTTAAATGACCTGCAAAGGAAGGAGTACACGATGAAAGCAATTGATAAATTACATTTACTGGCAGATCTTTCTGACTCACAATGTGAACTAAGCCACGGAAAGGAGTCGGAAATCTCAGATCATCAAGCTGTTAACTATATAGTTATGCCTTTTGGTGAAAAGAAAAACGAGGTTGAGGAAGAATCAGCGCGCCAACTTATTATTCCTGTCTGTCAGGATTGCGTGAACGCCTTGTTGCAGGACGACTGGACATTGCTATATTGCTTTGAGTGCGGAGAGAGCAGGTGGGTCCACAAATCCCTTGCTAAAAATAAGTACCAGCATCACATTCTCTGGCTCAGGGGCTGTCCGGATTGCGCAAATGAATTCGGCGGGCTCTAT
>CAMYOP010000126.1 GCA_947260045.1 uncultured Desulfobulbaceae bacterium | reverse complement strand
ATCACCAAGCTTACCCTGAGGTCCTTGATCACCTTGACCTGGAGGGCCTATCTTACCCTGAGGACCCTGTGGACCAGAATCACCAAGCTTACCCTGAGGACCCTGTGGACCCATTTTACCTTGCGGTCCTTGAGGGCCTTCACCAATTAACGTAATGATAAATTCATCACAGTACATTGCTTCTGGGCAATCGCCACAGTCGCCACCGCCATCATTACAGTTACTGTTTGTGTCGGTGCATTCGTCATTGTAATTAGCATTGCCGTTTGTGTTGCTAGCAGAATATTCTTCAATACCAAAATCAACGAACTCTTCGTTATTGTAATTGGCATTGCCGTTAACGTTGCCATTGACATTCCCATTGGAAATGGTTCTGGCTTCGCAACGGCCATCTTCTAAAACGTAATCCTGGTCATGGACTACAATCCGATAATCGCCTGCCATCACATCGACAGGCAAACTTGCGACGATTCTCATGGGCTCAACGAATTCGATGTCGAGTAAAACAACACCCAATGCATCAGGTTTTCCAAAAGAAACCTGGGCTCCATCAGTGAAATTTGTACCTATGACGTTGAGTTTCATGTCCATATCAAGGTAAGCTTCAAATACATTGTAAGAACCCTCGACATCTGGGCAGTCACACCCGCCAGGATCTCCACCATCTGGATAATCCGGATTGCCATTAGAATTAGTCGAATAATCTGTGTATGATGCATTGATAGCTGGTGCACTCAAAGCCATAATCATTATGAACGCTGATAATGCTGCTGGAACTTTGCGATAAAACTTCAGCAAGTTTTTTTTCATTACCCCTCCTTGTAAGATAATGTTCTTTATCCGTAACTCTCCACTTCTTCAGTTTGACAAAACTAGGGTCGAGGTCACCTCCTTTTTTTCTTTTTATTGATAGGAAACTAATTTGTTGTACTTTCGTGAGACTCCTTTGATCTTTTATAAACACATAGTTTAATTAAATAATTCCATGCAATTATGGGTTTTTAAAACTAAAATAATTCCATGCAATAATTAAACCGCGTGGCCATATTTAATTTCTGCAAAAATTACAAATACTTACCTGTGTTGCACAACGCAACGCCGATATTTTTTTATTCAAATCCGGAATTTACTGTGATGGAGGCTATAGAGATAATGAGTTGAAATCATGTGTGCCTTACTAAAAAATAATTCTTTATGTTTACTGTGTCGAACACATACATAGTTTTTACCAATTTACAAAATAGATATATACCATGACACTTTGTTAAAGATTAACATAATTACAATACTTTATAATACAATAAGGAGAAAAATTTATTTTTCACTCCTGAGAATATAACTCGCCAACTTATTTATAATAAAAATTCCAGTTATAGGGAAAAATTATGAGCTATTATAAGGCGAGAGCGTTTTGCATTTCCGGAGTAATGTGGTCGAAAAACCCTCAATTGCGAAATGGCATAACTTGGGTGATAAGAAATCATTTTTTAGACTAATCTAAAAAAAAGGTGTCTCGATCAGTTTCTCTGCATGGCTTTCACTCAGATTACACAACGAGAAAACCAGCGCAATATCCAGATTTACCTCCAGTCTCAAAACAGAAAGCTATATCACATGGGTATCCGCGAAAGAGTTTCGAAGTCAACTTATCGATGCCAATAAAAAACACGATTGGCGCATATACACAGAATTCACATAAAATCTTATTGCCACAGCCAGAGAACTCTATCGAGAAGACTCGTTTCTAGAGGAGATGGGCGAGGCAGTCTATGCTTTGGACGCAACTACTATAAATCTTTGTTTCTCTGTTTTTCCCTGGCCAGCTTTTCGAAAAAAGAAAGCCGCAGCCAAACTCCGCACTCTGCTTGATCTAAGGAGAAACATACCCACATTTATCCATATTTCAGACGGCAAGTTGCACGATGTCAATAAAATAGAGCTTCTCAAGGTGTGATGATTTCTCTAGAAAAATCAAAAAAACTGAAAAAAGACCCATCCATAAAGACATCCAAAGCAAGGAAAGCAAAAGGTGGCTGGAAAGAGAAACAGGGTTTTGATAATTCAGCAAATATATACCAAAGTATCAATATCAATTCATACAAGCCCTAATTACAGGGTAGATACTTTTTTTGTGATGCGGGCATTAACAACGTCTTGGAGCAAATTAAAAATAGCTTTTTATGTTTTTTGACTGTTCCCAGCCATTTATTCATCTCTTACAGTCTCCCCGTCACGATAAAGCCATCACAAGAATTAACAATCATAAGCAAAAAATATAGAAATATTGATTAAACTCCTTTCCTTGGGAACTCAATTAATTTTGTTTTGGCAAAAGAATTAGCAAACTACGCAGCCAGAATCGGCTGGCAATTTTAACGGAAAGTTGGTATGAAACGTTCTTTTCTTATAACAATTCAGAATCTCGGGTTTTTTAATTTTTACCCCCTGACGACCTCAATAAATTTTATTTCCATGGTACTCCTATGAATAAGAAAATAGCAGTTCTCCCCGGCGACGGGATTGGTCCGGAAGTGATGGCTGAGGCCATTCGTGTGCTTGATGCTGTCCAGAACAAATATAATTTCAAATTAGACTACACCCACGCTGATGTAGGCGGTATCGCCATTGACAATCACGGAGAGGCTTTACCCGCTTCCACCCTTGACCTCTGTGAAAAGAGCGATGCTATTTTATTTGGCTCTGTTGGTGGACCAAAATGGGAAGCTCTTCCTCCAGCCGAACAGCCTGAACGTGCAGCACTTTTGCCCTTGCGCAAACATTTTGACCTGTTCTGTAATCTCCGGCCTGCTAAAGTATTCAAACCCCTGGCGGCGGCCTGCCCTTTGCGAGCAGATATCGTCGGTGATGGTTTTGACCTACTGGTGGTCCGGGAACTCACATCTGGTATTTATTTTGGCCAGCCAAAAGGCAGAGAGGGAGAAGGTCCTGACGAAAAGGCATTTGACACTATGGTATACAAACGTTCAGAGATTGAACGTATCACCCGTATGGCTTTTGAAGCAGCCAGGGTCAGACAAAAGAAGGTTACCTCCGTGGACAAAGCAAATGTCCTGACAACCATGGTATTATGGCGGGAAGTTGTAAGCGAATTGGCAGCCGAGTATCCTGATGTAGAACTTGATCACATATACGTTGACAATGCCACCATGCAACTTGTTCGCTATCCCCAGCAGTTTGATGTCCTCCTTTGCGGTAACATGTTTGGAGATATCATATCAGACGAAGCTGCAATGTTGACCGGATCCATGGGAATGCTTGCCTCCGCCAGCCTGAACAGCGATAATTTTGGTTTATTCGAGCCTGCAGGCGGTTCAGCTCCCGACATTGCAGGGCAGGGAATCGCCAACCCTATTGCTCAAATTCTTTCTGCAGCCATGATGCTGCGCTACAGCTTTGGCCTTGAAGATGCAGCAAGTGATATCGAAGCGGCAACCAATACCGCTCTTGAAAATAATATCATGACTGCAGATATTGCCATAGATAAAGACAAGGTTGTAAACACCAAAGGCATGGGTGATGCAATTCTGAGCGCCCTTTAATCAGGACTGTAATTTTTTAAAATGACTTCTCGAAAAAACATCGTCCTTATAAGCAATACAGCGTCTCTGGACCTTGGCCGAAAGGTTGCAGAGAAACTGCAGCTACCGCTTACGGAAATGAAAACGCAAACCTTTGCCGATGGAGAACAACACCATGCCTTTCCCAAGGATATCTCAGGTCGGGATATTATCCTGATAGGTGCAACCCACACCGACAGTTCACACCAGGAGCTCCTTGACCTGATTGCAGGATGCCGCTATTGGAATGGTCGTTCAATCAACGTGGTTATCCCCTATCTTGGCTACTCTACCATGGAAAGGGCCAAGCCTGAATCCGGCGAAATCCCTAAGGGTATCACAAGAACCAGGCAGATTTTTCGAGTTCGGCCAAATTATGTCGCCTTTGTCGATCTGCACTCAGAAGCAGTGCTCCATGCCCATGCTGGAGAAATACGGACCAGGCATATCTGGACAGAGAAAAAAGCCATCGAAAAAATTAAAAGCACTGGCATAGAAGATTATGTCCTGGTCTCCCCTGATTACGGTTTCAGTAAGCGTGTGGCCAGACTTGCTGACCAGCTTGGCTGCCCCCATACTGCTGCTGATAAAGATCGCTATGATAAGGACAAAACCATTGTTGGTCAGATTTCAAGTGTTGTTCAAAACAAAACAGCCATCATTTGTGATGACATGATCCGCACAGGTGGATCGATGTTACAGACAGTTGACCGCTGTTATGAAGCTGGAGCCATCAAGGTTATAGTCATGGCCACCCACCTTGTCCTTTCTGGAAATGCGCTCCAGCGTTTTAAGGAAAAAGGCATCGACCGTATTATCGGTGCTGACACATTCCCGGACATGGTAGATGACAACTTGCTGGACACGTATTCTGTAGCCGCGCCCATTGCAGAGGAACTCAACAGCTACATGCAGATAAAAAATTAATTTCCTCCCTGCTAGTATGTTAATAATTTAGAATTATTTTTGGAGTAGAATCATGATGAAGGTAGGTATTATTGGCTGGCGGGGCATGGTTGGTTCCGTCCTGATGGAGCGAATGCGTGAGGAAGACGATTTTCAGAACTTCGAAGTATCTTTTTATTCAACTTCTCAGGCTGGACAAGTCGGACCAGAAATCAACGGAAAAACCTATGAACTACTTGACGCCAACAATGCAAAATTACTGAGTGAGCTTGATATAATCGTATCATGTCAAGGTGGAGGATATACCACCAGCATCTATCCCCAGCTCAAAGAAAATAACTGGGACGGGTACTGGATTGATGCCGCCTCAACCATGCGCATGGAAAATGATGCTCTTATCGTGCTTGACCCAGTCAATAGAACAATTATTGATCAGGCCCTTGCGGGGAACATTAAAAACTATATTGGCGGTAACTGTACAGTTTCACTCATGCTCATGGGTCTTGGAGGTCTCTATGAAAAAGGTTGGGTGGAGTGGATCAGCTCCATGACCTACCAGGCAGCATCTGGAGCAGGCGCCAAAAATATGCGCGAGCTTGTCAAGCAGATGCATGTTATCGGCCAAAAGGCTTCAAGCCTGCTCGACAATCCTGCTACTGCCATCCTGGACATAGATCGTAATGTCACAGATACCATACGTGACAAATCCTTTCCTGCTGACAATTTTGGGGTACCACTTGCAGCAAGCCTGATTCCCTGGATAGACAGAGCCATGGAAAACGGGCAGACCAGGGAGGAATGGAAGGGCGGAGCTGAAACCAATAAAATAATAGGCCGCCAGGAGAACCCTATCCCCATTGACGGCTGCTGTGTACGGATTGGAGCCATGCGCTGCCATAGTCAGGCTTTTACCATAAAGCTTAACCAGGACATTCCCCTTGCAGATATCGAGTCTGCAATCAACTCACATAATTCATGGGGTTATTTTGTTGAAAACAACAAAGAAGATACCCTCAGAGAACTAACGCCAGCGAGGGTTACAGGTACACTTGACATTCCTGTGGGTCGCGTGCGAAAACTTTCCATGGGACCGCAGTATTTGACAGCTTTTAGTGTGGGAGATCAATTATTATGGGGAGCTGCTGAACCAGTACGAAGAATATTAAAAATCGTCCTGGAGCACCTTGGCTGATTCAGCTTGCAGCCAATACGCCATCGCAAAGGTTCAGACGTCTATCCATAGCGCCTGCGAGTTCGAGGTTATGGGTCACCATTACCACAGATAAAGACATGTTCCGGCTCATATCCTGCAGGAGTCTGAACACCATATCTCCACTTTTTGAATCAAGATTTCCTGTTGGTTCATCGGCCAGGAGAAGCGAAGGCTTCATAATCAAAGCCCGGGCAAGTGCGACCCGCTGCTGTTATCCACCTGTACGTTCTCCTCTTCTTTGGTTACAGCGCAAGCCCAGTCCAACCTGTTCAAGAAGCGTTAATGCTTCATTTTTCAAGTCAGTCCTGGAATTTCCAGCGATAAGACCAGGCATCATGACATTTTCCAAGGCACTGAACTCAGGCAAAAGGTGATGGAACTGAAAAATAAAGCCAACGCGCCTGTTACGGTGTTCGCTCAGCTCACCTTCCGACGTTTGAGTTAAATCCGCCCCCTTATAGAGCAATTTACCGCTGGTCGGGGTATCAAGTGTACCAAGAATTTGCAGCAGGGTTGTTTTTCCAGAGCCTGAGGCACCAATGATGGCAATCATTTCACCTGTCTGAATGGTAATATCTACCCCCTGAAGTACTTTCACCTGGCTCTCTCCAGAGCCAAAAGTCTTAAAAAGAGACTCTCCCTGTAACAAGAGCTTACTTTCCTTCTCCTCAAAGTCACTTTGATTCATGTGCGCTTACTCATAGGTAAGAGATTCAGCCGGCCGCACTCGAGATGCTTTCCAGGAAGGGTATATGGTGGCAAGCAGGGTAATTATAACAGCTGAGATGGCAACCAGAATAACATCAAATGGCACAACTTTTACAGGCATGGTTGACATGGGATAGACATTACTTGGTAACTCAATAAATTTATAGCGACTGAGTATCTCACAAAGACCAAGGCCACCTAAAACACCTAAAACAGTACCAGTCAGCCCGATAATGGCCCCTTGAAAGAAAAATACCCGCATGATCTGACCTGTCTTTGCACCCATGGCCTTTAAAATGGCGATATCCCTGGTTTTCTCCATAACCACCATGACAAGAGCACTGATGATATTAAGAGCAGCAACCATTATGATCAGGTCAAGGGCGATAAAGATACCAGCCTTTTCAAGCTTTAAAGCTGCAAAAAGATTTTCATTGAGTCGCATCCAGTCACGGGCAGAGTATCCTGGTCCAATTATTTTTTTGAGCTCAGCTGCCGTCTTGTCCGCATGATCAACGTCCCGCACCTTGACTTCAAAACCATGGACACCGCTGTCTATTCCAGACAGGCTTCTTGCTGTTTTTAAATCAACATAGGCAAGTGTTGAATCATATTCGTACATGCCGGTTTCAAAAACGCCTACTATGAGACAGGTCCGAATCCTTGGTATGACTCCCATGGGTGTAAGGGGGCCATTTGGAGATATGAGTTTTACTCTTTTTCCAAGGTCTACCCGAAGTTGCCTGGCAAGCTGGACACCTATTACTATTTTGGCAACACCATCTGTGCCAGTCAAATCACTTAATTTTCCCACCCTCATCTCACGGTGAATATTGGTGACTTTTTCCGCACTGGCAGGATCTATTCCCCGTAACACGATACCACTGGAATAAGATCCGGAACTGATCAGGGCCTGCCCATAAATTGTCGGCATTGAGGCAATAACACTCTCATGGGACTCAATCTGTTCTTTGAGACTATCAGGATCTGTAATTGTACCACTGTAACTCTGGACAGTAATGTGCGCATTTATGCCAATTATCTGATCACGAAGTCCTTCGGTAAACCCAGTATAAACAGAGAGAACCACAATTAAGGCCAGGACACCTACCCCTACTCCCAACACGGAAATAAGAGCGATCAGAGAAATAAACTTCTGTTTCCGTTTTGCTCGCAGGTATCGCTGACAGACGAACCATTCAAATGACATGGACAGTCACCAAAATCCTAAATTTACGGTCTAAATATAACAATATCTAAACCGTAAAAAATAAATCATTCATCTGTAGCATCTTTTTCCTGTACCTTATCGCCTGCCTCAGGCTTCAGGTGAGGAAAAAGAATAACGTCCCTGATGGATGGAGAATCCGTCAGCAGCATAACCAGACGATCTATACCGATACCTTCACCTGCAGCAGGCGGCATACCGTACTCCAGCGCCCGAATATAGTC
>CAMYOP010000125.1 GCA_947260045.1 uncultured Desulfobulbaceae bacterium | reverse complement strand
GCAAGGCCTTAACCATACTGGTTTCGGCCTTTTTTTATCTGTTTTCAAAATATGATCTTTAAAAAAAATGCGTACTGACATTTTTACTTAGTCATGACCACACTCATATGTATAATGAAAAGGGTGAGTAGTTTAACTTAACTCTGGGAAAAATACTTAGATTTTCATGTCACTTATCCAACGTTTCTCTCTCCTCTGCTTTTTGGCCCTCACAATATTTGTCATCCTGATCGGCTGGACTATCTCCTCGACCATGGAACAACACATGTTGCACAAAGCCATAAAGGAATCAGCTGACATTGTCCAACAAAACGTTGTCAAACATATGGAGCCAGCAGATCTGGCCCAGCCTAAAATTGGCCAGGAATACAATAAATTCAGCGAAGAGATTGAACATTTATCTCTTGGACCCAACATTTTCAAACTCAAGTTCTGGAACCTTGATAAGGTTATTGTCTGGACAGTTATCCAGGAACAGGTAGGGAAGCAGTTCAAAGAGAACAAACATCTTGATCTTGCCATAAAAGGCCAGGTTACCACCGAAATAGAGGACTCACACGGTCTCCATCAAAAATATCATGACAAAGATGATGAGTCCATTGAACCAAGCAAAACATTGGAGCTGTATGTTCCCATAAAAGTCAAAAACAGTACCCAGCCTATAGCGGTAGTAGAGGCATACTATAACCTTGATCCCCTGTATGATGAAATCGCTATCCATAAGCGAATTTACTGGTCCCGCATTATTGTCGGCTTTGCCCTGCTCTACGTTGTCCTTTTTGGGATTGTTTTTCAGGCATCCAAACGGATTAATTATCAGAATTTTGAAATAAAGGACATGTTTTTTCAGATTATCTCCACCCTGGTAAATGCACTTGATACAAAAAGCTCCTGGACCAAAGGTCACTCCCAGAGGACCGAGCAATATGTCGAGCTGATCGCTCAGGAAATGAATATTATTGGCGAACAAAAACAACAACTGATGCTTGCCTCAATGCTCCATGATATTGGCAAAATAGGAACTTATGACAGCCTGCTCGACAAAGCAGGAAAACTGACCAAAGATGAATTTGAAATGATAAAATTACACCCTGTCCAGGGCGTGTCGATTTTAGAAAACATCAAGCAACTGCAAAATGCCCTGCCTATCATACGCCACCACCATGAACGTTACGATGGCAGCGGGTATCCTGATGGTTTAGCGGGAGAAGAAATCCCGCTGATGGCAAGGATATTAACTATTGCAGATTGCTTTGACGCGATGACAGCAGACAGGCCTTATCGAAAAGCACTCAGCGTAGAACAGACCATTGACGAACTTGATAAGAATAAAAACATCCAGTTTGACCCGGAACTGGTAGACATCTTTATTCCTCTTCTGGAAAAGCTGGAAGGCAAAAAGTTTTAAACTGCTTTTTTACTGTATAGAAAAATTGAGAGAGGATGAATATTATTTATTTTTTTCGCGGTAATTAAGGAGACCAGCTCCATTCGCGCTAATGGCCTATAAGAGATAAAACCCCAGGGCCACATCGTGCTCATCATTATTTTCAAATTTACAGCCGATGTCAGTTTTGCTGATGGAATGAACAATAGCTGTTTTTTTGATGAGTGTTCGGGTGTTATTATCGAGATTAAACTTTAAGTGGAGTTTCTCCCCAAGCTTGATTGAGGTCATGGCTAGAGAGGAGAACCGAACCCCTCTTTTGGACAAATCAGTCATGGTGAAGGGAATCCAATCAGCCGCTGTCATGTAAAACTGACCGTTAGCTCTCAGCTTAAAAGCGCCCTTGAGGGAAACCTTTTTTCTATAAAAGCGGCGTTGTTCACGCATAACAGAAAAGCTGTTGTCGCAGGGACAGTTCACATGGATATAACAGCCCAGTTCATCAAACTTTTCAGGCGGAACAGAGGTCTGCATACTGCAATAGGAACAGATCAAGGGTACGTGCTCAGTGTTCACGCAGGTCAATTTTTCAACTTCACCTTCAATGGCTGAAGTGGCTTGACTCAATATCATACCTGTATCAGAAACTTCTTCTTCAATGATGAGTAAATCATCAAGCAACAAGTCCTGACAGGGTTCTGCTCCACATTTATTACCAGCACTATCAGTTAAGGCAGAATTTCCTGTTGATCGGTTCGAAACACTGGTTTGGATAAGGCCAACATCGTCAACCACCTCAGCTGATTTTTTTGCTAAGGCAGTGCTCGATTTTATTTGCTCTGACAGAGATCTGGCAAGCAGTAAACCCGTAAATTCAAGCAGACTCAGAAAATCGCCCCTTTTATCGGTATCAATTAATTGACATGAAAGGCAGATTACCCCTACTCGTTTATTGTCATAAATGATCAACTGGCTTATAAAAGAGCCGTCCTGGATCTTTTGCCAGGTAAAAAGTTCCTCTTTATCACTTACTGGCCGCTTTTCTATATTTTCGACAACATGAAAACGTTTTTTCTGGAGAGCAACAAGATGGTTTTGAATCAGGGAAAAAGGAACAGATCCATTTTTTTGATCAGAGCCTGGCTGGTTAGACTGTGACCACTTACAAAAAGTATCCAGACTTTTTTGCTGTTCATTAAAGGTATAGACATGACCTCTTTCTGAACCAATGAAGGTGCATGTTCTTTCAAGTATGTTTTTTGCGATCTTGTCAGCAAGCAGGCTGGAAGAAGAGCTCGCTATTTTATTAAGTGTTATGAGAAGATCTAGAAAAAGCTCTTTATGTTCAAGCTTATTTGTATCGATATGTATCTGTGAGATATCCGTGAGATATAACCTGACTTGTTCCTGTTTGCTGACAGGATTAATGAGTTTTTTAAATTCAATACTCACTAAAATATCGTTTTTTAAGGGATGCCGTAAACGAAGTTCTAATTTTTCGGGCTGAGCAAGTGAAGGCAGTTCATTCCAGTGAGTAAAGAACCTGGGAAGATTTTTCAAAGCTACAAATAAAGAAAATGGCTTGCCAGTAACCTTATCACTGGTGCTTCCGATCATATTAAGGAAATATTTGTTTGCTCTGATTACCTGACCGGATTTATTGAGGGAACAGATCCCTTTTCCCTGGAGACTGCCACCACATTGATCACAAAAGGCATGGCTTGGCGGATTGGTTGTTGAACACGTAGGACAGTTTACACTCAAACTTTTTCCACAACTTCCACAGAACTTTTGGCTTGGCTGAGTAGCAGTATTACATGTTAAACATTTCATACAGCAAACATACACTACATTGTCGTACCATTCAAGAATGTTTCGATACTAAAGATAGCTTTAGCCAATACAAAGTTATTAACAGGAAGCTCTTATCATCTGTCTTAGAATGAATTGCAGCTTTAATTCGCAGAGCTTCCCTTAACAAAGATTGTCACAAGTTTTAGCAAAAGAACAGAATTTTAGAGAGATATCTCACAAATAAGGCCGTATTAAAGTGACTACCAATTAAGCTCAGTTAAAAACTCACTATGCGGGAGACAGAATAATTTTCGCTGATAATACGCGAAAAAAATTCAGTCCCCTTAGGCTTATGAAAAATTTAGATACGCACAGTCTCCGATTAAACCTGAGGAAGGTAAGTAGCTCCAAGACAAACATTAGGCCTTTCTGACAAATTCAGATTTCAATTTCATGGCACCTATTCCTTTGATTTTACAATCAATGTCATGATCGCCATCAACGATTCGTATATTTTTGACCTTTGTGCCAACCTTCACAACAGATGATGTTCCTCTGACTTTAAGATCTTTAATTACGGTAATGGAGTCTCCATCTTGAAGAATATTGCCATTGGCATCTTTAACAACAGACTCAGAGGTATTCTCAAGCATGGAATCTTGTCGCCATTCGTGGGCGCATTCGGGACACACAAACATTTCTCTGTCTTCATAGGTGTATGTTGATGCGCATTTGGGACAATCTGGTAATTCACTCATTTTTGCCTGTATATTTGATATGATTTATTATTGTTACAGTTTTAACTCATTAAATTTTTTGGCCGCCTGAAAAAGCCCCTCTGCCCATTCAGGCGTACCTGGAGCAAGTACGTGGGTATAGAGGGCAAAAACATTATTTTTGATGAGGCCATCTCTTTTTTCAATAAAGCCTGTGCCTCTTTCCATCTGCACAGCCAGGTCTGTATCTGCTGAACCATTCCACTTGAGTATCTGGGAATATCGAAACTCGTGTCCTTTAACTGTAGTGCCAACAGGAAAAAATGGGTTTTCTCTATCCACTGTGAAAATTGAATATCCGTGGGCCTGTGGTTTTTTGGAGATACCAAAGCTTACGGGAAAGACACCTGTAAGGGGATATTCCTGTTTGTCTATAATTATTGAATCACCGAGATAAATGAGACCGCCGCATTCTGCATAGACCGGCAGCCCTTCATCTACTCGCTGTTTGACAGATCTGCGGAAGGATTCGTTTGCAGCAAGAGCTGAGGCACTGGTTTCTGGAAAACCACCTCCAATATAGAGACCATCAATATTGGCCGGCAGTTCTACTTCCTGAAGGGCGTCAATCATGACAAGTTCTGCACCTTGCCGGCGGAGAGCTTCTAAATTCTCTTCGTAGTAAAACTGAAAAGCGACGTCTCTGATAATCCCGATGGTGACAGAGGATTTCACCTGGGAATTGTTCATGGAAAATTCGGATTCAAGTGGAACCTGCCGCATGCTGGCCAGCACTTTCTCCAAATCTATATTTGCAGAAATAATATCAGCGAGCTTGTCTAGCGCTTCCTCAGAGTCCCCGTATTCCTGCTGGGGTGTGATGCCAAGATGGCGCATGGGAAAGATGTCTGTTTTCATACGCGGTACAATGCCTAAAACAGGAACACCTGCATACTGTTCTACAGCTTGCCGAATCACCTTTTCCTGACGCTTGGTTGCAATTTGATTTAAAATCACACCACAGATATTCAACCTTTTATCAAGCTCTCTGCAGCCAAGTACCATGGCTGCTACCGTCCTGGTGGTTTTAGTACAATTAACAACCAGTAAAACAGGTAAATCCAGGCTGATGGCCAGTTCTGCCGTTGAAAAACCACCCTCTGCATTGACGCCGTCATAAAGGCCCCTGTTCCCTTCGATTATGGCAATATCAGCATTGACTGCATGCTTGTGGAAGGATTTTTTGACTGCAGCATCACTCATCAGGTAGGGATCAAGGTTATAGCAGGGTCTGCCTGCAGCACCAGTCATCCAGCCGGCATCGATATAGTCGGGGCCCTTTTTGAAAGCCACCAGCTCATGTCCAGCTTTTTTTAAAGCAGCAACCAAACCAACAGCCACCACAGATTTGCCAGAACCTCCACTCAGGCCGGCGACGACAAGACTTTTTGTTACATGCTCAGACACTTTTTTCTTTTACCTCTGTATTATCAAAATGGCATTCTTTGCCAAATTCATTCCATGCTTTCAGGTAGAGATCGTTTAATTGCACTTCAAGCCGAAGACGATATTCTTCAAGGCCATCTGATCGTAATTTTGCAGGAACATAAAAAGGTTCGCCATAGTACATTACAATCTGGCTAAATGGCATTGGCACAACTGTTCTATCCCAGCTTTTAATGTTTATATACCTGCTGGCTGCACTTACCACTGGCAAAATAGGACGCCCTGTCTTGCTGGCAAGAAGAATAACGCCAGCCTGCACTTTAAAAACCGGCCCCTGTGAACCATCTGCGACAAGGGCACAATTATCTCCATCACGCATATGAGTCAGCATCTTTTTCAAGGCTTTTACGCCATGCCTGTTTGCAGAACCACGAATGGCCCGAAAACCATGCTTTTCCACCAAGCGAGCAATATAATCGCCATCTTCAGATGAGGATACCATGGCAGAGGTTACTGCCATTACCCCAGATTTCAATGATCGTATATTGTAAAAAATAAAAAGGAGGGAGTAGTGCCAGAAAGAAAAGATAACAGGCTGATTTTCCAACAGATATTGTTCCAAAGGAATGCCTTTGCGTTGAATCCTGCAGCTTTTGAACAGGAGATACGATAAGCAGAAATACACTGTCGGGACAATTGCCCGTATTTTTTGTTTGAAAAAATCAGCCAAACTGCAGCTCCATCATTTTCAATTCATTGATTTTATCCCGACACACAGCCGCCTCTTCAAAGGCAAGTTCATGGGCTGCACGGGCCATTTCTTTTTCCAGAGATTTGATCTCACGCCGAATTTCATCTAAATTGTGATAAAAAATATCAGGTTCTGCACTTTCAAGTTCAGCTTTAAGGGCCTTTTCATCTTGCCAGCCAGTACCTGCCAAATGTTCACGAATAGAATCCTTTACCACTGATTTTATGGTCTGGGGAATAATATTATGCTCTTTGTTAAAATTATCCTGAGTCAGGCGGCGTCGGTTGGTCTCATCAATGGTATAACGCATGGATTTTGTTATCTTATCAGCATACAAGATTACAGTACCATCCACATTTCTTGCTGCCCTGCCACAGGTCTGAACCAGTGAACGCTCAGAACGCAAAAAGCCTTCTTTATCAGCATCCAGGATTGCTACTAATGAAACTTCTGGTATATCAAGTCCTTCCCGAAGTAAATTAATTCCAATCAGGACATTGTATTCACCATTTCGCAAATCACGAATCAACTCTATCCTTTCCAGAGTTTGGATATCAGAATGGAGATACCTGACTTGCACTCCGACATTTTCATAATATTCTGTTAAATCTTCAGCCATGCGTTTTGTCAGTGTTGTAACAAGAATAGCCTCGCCCCGTTCGGTACGAAGACGAATTTCTTCCAGCAGATCATCAACCTGGGTTGTTGCAGGTCTGACTTCAATGATTGGGTCAAGTAACCCAGTAGGTCGAATGAGCTGTTCTACTATTTTATCTCCGGCCAGTTTCAGTTCGTATGGTCCGGGTGTTGCTGACACATAGATGGCCTGATTGATTCTTTTTTCAAACTCATCAAAGCGAAGAGGCCTGTTATCAAGAGCTGAGGGCAACCTGAAACCAAAATTAACCAGGGTCGTTTTCCGCGACCTGTCCCCGTTATACATGCCGTTTATCTGGGGAACCCCTATATGTGACTCATCTATAAAAAGGATATAATCCTCGGGAAAATAATCCAGCAGGTTTGGAGGAGGTGCTCCAGGCATTTTTCCTGTAAGGTGCCTGGAATAATTTTCAATACCATTGCAGTAGCCAAGCTCATGGATCATTTCCAGATCAAACATGGTTCGCTGTTCAAGTCGCTGGTGTTCTACCAATCTATTTTCCTGCAGCAGTTCTTCCAGGCGAAGTTTTAATTCGGCTTTAATGGAGTGCTTGGCTTTTTGTAATTGATCCTGACCAGTCACAAAATGGCTGCCAGGAAAAACTGTCATTTCCTCAACATCTTCGATTACTACGCCGCGGAGGGGATCAATGAGAGAGATTGCATCAATTGTATCACCGAAAAACTCGACCCGGACGGCAAGATTTTCTTCATGTACCGGGAAAATATCAATAACATCACCCCGCACCCTGAAGGTTCCGCGATGAAATGACATTTCGTTGCGTTCATAGAGCATAAAAACCAGCCTGCGCTGCACATCTTCCATGGGATAGTCTTTATTTTTTTGCAGGTAAAGATGCATGTTTTTATATTCTTCAGGTGAGCCCAGGCCATAAATACAGGACACAGAAGCCACAATGAGGACATCATTGCGGGTGATAAGGGAGCGTGTTGCCGAGTGCCGCATTTTATCAATGGCATCGTTAATGGCAGAGTCTTTCTCTATATAGGTATCAGATTGAGGGATATATGCTTCGGGTTGATAATAATCATAATAGCTGACAAAATACTCAACAGCATTATGAGGAAACAATTCACGAAACTCGCCAA
>CAMYOP010000124.1 GCA_947260045.1 uncultured Desulfobulbaceae bacterium | reverse complement strand
AGACGGTGGCCTTTCACCGGAACGCCTGCAGAAATTTAAGCTATCTGCATGTGGCTATGATCTACTCTATGCGACCCAGCGACTTGATGACGAAGTATTGTCCGAGTTGCAAAGCCTTGCTTCCCAGGCAAATCTTGTTGAAAAATATATGGCCACGAAACGGGGCGAAAAAGTTAATCGTATCGAAGGCTATGAAAGTGAAGACAGACAGGTGCAGCATACCAGTTGCAGGGATATCTTTACGAATAGTCCTCTCTGCCAGGAACCAGTGAGTCAGGCAAAACAACAACTAGAACGTTTGCGATTGTTTTTAGAAGATGTAGCAAAGGGGAAAATTGCAAATCATAGAGGTGAAGTTTTTACGACCATGGTTCAGGTCGGTATTGGTGGTTCTGATCTTGGGCCAAGAGCACTTTATCTGGCTTTAAAAAAATATAGACAAGCTGGGAAAGAGGCACTGTTTGTTGCAAACGTTGATCCAGATGATGCTGCAGATGTCCTGGCAGGTCTGGATCTCTCGAGAACCCTGATAAATGTCGTGTCTAAAAGCGGTTCCACTCTGGAGACCTTGACCAATGAGCAACTAGTCAGATCATCGCTTCTAGAGGCTGGACTTGAGCCCAGTAAACACCTGATAGCGGTTACTGGTGAGGGCAGCCCCATGGATGACTCCACTAGATATCTTGCCTCGTTTCACATGTACGATTACATCGGGGGGCGCTACAGTGCAACTTCCATGGTCGGTGGTGTAACTTTGGGCTTTGTTTTGGGCTATGATAATTTCATCGACCTGCTTCGTGGCGCCAATGATATGGACATAAATGCCGAGAATCTAGATATTAGAGAAAATATGCCGCTTATGCTTGCCATGTGCGGAATTTGGAATCGTAATTTTCTTGGCCATCAGACCCTTGCCGTTCTTCCGTATAGCCAGGCATTATCACGTTTCCCCGCACATTTACAACAATGTGATATGGAAAGTAATGGTAAAAGTACCAGCAGGAATGGAACAAAGGTTAAGTGGCAGACTGGTCCCATTGTCTGGGGAGAGCCTGGTACAAATGGGCAGCATGCCTTTTATCAGCTCTTGCATCAGGGAACAACCATTGTTCCAGCAGAATTTATTGGTTTCAGGCAAAGTCAATACGGCAAAGATCTTGAGGTGGAAGGAACTACTTCTCAGGAAAAACTGGTCGCCAATATGTTGGCGCAATCTCTAGCCCTGGCACTGGGGGCAGACAATAAAAATCTCAATAAAAAATTTAGCGGCAATAGGCCGAACTCTATTCTTATTGGCGAGAAATTAACTCCCTATGCACTGGGTGCATTACTTGCTCTTTATGAAAACCGAATTGTATTCCAGGGTTTTTGCTGGAATATCAATTCTTTTGACCAGGAAGGTGTTCAGTTAGGGAAGACACTTGCCACTAAAATTCTTGATGAATTCAAAGCCATCAAAAAATCAGATTCAGGTTCTCTGGATTTGACTTCTCCAGAAAGTAATTTAATGCGCGTTGCAGGTTGTAGAAAATGAATAGGCAATGTGGATAATTACTAGTTAATGTAGATAATTAAATCGCACTACATCAAGCAACTAGTGATTTTTTGTTGACAAAGACTTTCAGGAAGTTTAAGGTCGCACACTGAATGAAAATTATTAAAGGAGGAACTCTGATGCCTAAGCATGACACGCCCTTACTGGACGAGTTGGAGAGCGGCCCTTGGCCTAGCTTTGTATCCGATCTGAAGAGACAAGCTGAGACAAAGCCTGAGTGCTGGGATATTCTTGGCCAGCTCGAGTTGTCCTACAAGGACAAGATCACTCACTGGAAGCACGGCGGAATCGTTGGTGTTTTTGGATACGGTGGCGGAATCGTTGGTAGGTACTCCGACGTACCTGCACAGTTTCCAGGTGTTGAGCATTTTCACACCGTTCGTGTAAACCAGCCTTCCAGTAAGTACTATACGACTGAGAATCTTCGGGCAATCATGGACTTGTGGGAAAAACACGGTTCTGGTATGACCAACATGCATGGATCAACCGGTGATATGATTCTGCTTGGAACCCGTACAGAAAATCTTGAGCCTTTCTTTTGGGATCTAACCCATAAGCTTGACCAGGATCTTGGTGGTTCTGGATCCAACCTGCGTACTCCTGCTTGTTGTCTCGGTCAGTCCCGCTGTGAGTGGGCTTGTTACGATACACAGGAAGCATGCCATCACTTGACCATGCATTATCAGGATGAGATTCATCGTCCAGCATTCCCTTATAAGTTCAAGTTTAAATTTTCCGGTTGTCCAAATGATTGTGTTGCATCCATTGCACGCTCTGACTTGGCAGTAATCGGTACCTGGCGCGATGATATTCGCATCGATCAGGCATCAGTTAAAGAATACGTTGCAGGTAACATTCCTGCAAACGGTGGCGCTTATAAAGGCGGCGACTGGCCAGCTTTTGATATCAAAGACGAAGTCCTTGACCTTTGCCCAACTGATTGTATGTGGATGGAAGGCGATGAGCTGAAAATTGATAATAGCGAGTGTACCCGTTGTATGCATTGCATCAACGTTATGCCTCGTGCACTGCGTCCTGGTACAGATATGGGTGCCTCCATCTGTGTTGGTGCAAAAGCTCCGATCCTTGATGGTGCCCAATTTGCTACTCTGGTTGTACCTTTTATGAAGATTAGCAAGGACAATGACTTTGAAGAACTGATCGATTTCATCGAGCAGGTCTGGGACTGGTGGATGGAAGTTGGTAAAAATCGTGAGCGTGTTGGTGAAACCATGCAGCGTATCGGTCTTCCTACTTTCCTCTCCGTAATGGAAATAGAGCCGCTTCCGCAGCACGTTAAAGAACCACGTTCCAACCCATACGTCTTCTGGAAAGAAGAAGAAGTACCTGGTGGCTGGGAACGCGATGTAGCGGAATTTAGAAAGCGCAACGCGATGTAGTTAGTGCTTGCTAGCCGGTAATATATTTATACGAAAATTCTCTAGAAAGGAGGTTTTATCATGGGTTACGATCCGAATAATCCGATGGAAGGCAGAATTACAGACCTTGGTCCACCAAAATATGAAAAATTCTTGCCTCCTGTTATCAAGAACAACAAAGGCAAATGGCTGTATCATGAGATTCAAGAGCCAGGCATTATGGTCCACGTTTCCGAAACCGGAGATGAGGTATATACAGTTCGTGCTGGTTCCGCTCGTCTGATCTCAATCGAACTCATTCGCGAAATGTGTGATGTTGCAGATGCCCACTGTGATGGTTACCTGCGTTTCACCACTCGTAACAACGTTGAGTTCATGGTTGATTCCAAAGACAAGGTTGGACCTTTGGTTGAAGACTTGAAAAGCCGTGGAAACAAATTTCCAATTGGCGGTACTGGCGCATGTGTAACAAATCCTGTTCATACTCAGGGTTGGGTACATTGTCATACACCAGCAACAGATGCATCCGGACCTGTTAAAGCAGTTATGGATGACCTCTTTGAGTACTTTGGAACAATGACATTGCCTGCTCAGGTACGTATCGCTCTTGCGTGCTGCCTCAATATGTGTGGCGCTGTACATGCTTCTGATATCGCTCTTCTTGGTGTGCATCGTAAGCCACCAATGATTGACCATTCCCGTATTTCAGGTGTTTGTGAGCTTCCACTTGCTATTGCATCCTGTCCTTTGGGAGCTGTTAAGCCTGCGAAAGCAGAGGTTAACGGTGAGGAAATCAAATCTGTTAAAGTAAATGCAGAGCGTTGTATGTTCTGTGGTAACTGTTACACCATGTGTCCGGCTATGCCTCTTGCTGATCCGGATGGTGATGGTATCGCGATTCTGGTTGGTGGTAAGGTTTCCAATTCCAGATCTGCCCCTACATTCTCCAAAATGGTTATTCCATTTCTGCCAAACACTCCGCCTCGCTGGCCAGAGACCGTTGACGCAGTACGGAATATCCTGGAAGTTTACATCAAAGACGCAAAGAAATATGAGCGTATTGGTGAATGGGCAGAACGTATTGGTTGGGAAAAATTCTTTGAAAAATGTAATATTCCTTTCACAGACAAGTCAATAGACGATTATCGTTTGGCTTATGATACGTGGCGTACTTCTACACAATTCAAATATACCAGCCACATTAAGTAAGGATGATATTCCACATCTGGCTCTGAATTTCAGGGCCAGATGTTTTTTTGTTTCATCCGTAAGAAAGGAGTTCAAGAATGCCCTTGACTAAAGAAGAGTTAAAAGTAAAAATTTTAGAAAAAGCCATGAACGCACCGAAGCCACAGCTATATGTTAAGGATTTCTACAAATGTGATCCTGAAACCAAGCCAAGAGCTATTAAAAACGCCGCAAATGAGCTCGTAAAAGAAGGTAAAATGACTTTTTGGTCATCTGGTTCTACAACCATGTATGCTGCAAAAGGTCGGGCCAAAGACGAAGAAAGTGGTGAAGGTATAAACTAATACCACCTTGTTGCTTCGTTTTTAGTTAGGCAACCTTATGATTTTAATACCCTGAGGATAGGCTTTTCTTGATAACGCAGCTTTTGCTGATCAGCAAGTTGTGATAACTTCTTGGCAAGTTAAAATATCCACAGGAGTATTCCGCTTTAGCCAATCTTTGATTGGAACAGCAGAGACCATTACTTGGTTTCTGCTTTTTTTTTTGCCATGTATAGTCCTGTCTGCTGCCGCCGTTTTGAATTTTATTTTCAGCCTTTGAGTAAATTTTAGATTATATCAAATGACGTTATGCCAGATAAACCAAAACATATCAGATATCGATTCACCCAATCCACAAATACCTTAGCCCATGCCTTTGGCAAAGGTGGAAAAGTACATGGTACAATAGTATCAGCTGATTATCAGATAGGTGGTAAGGGGAGGCTGGGTAATTCTTTTTCTTCACCCCCTGGCGGTTTATACTGTTCTGTTCTACTTCGACCTAAGCTGCCAATCGAGTCAATATCACTTATTACCCTGGCAGCAGGAGTTGCCTGTGCAATTGTTCTTGAACGTTACTCTGGTCTCTCGGCGCAGCTTAAATGGCCAAACGATTTGTATTTCCATAAAAAAAAAATCGGTGGGATATTAACTGAAACTTCACCCTATTCAAATCAGCAACATAGTATTTCCTATGTGGTCGTCGGTATGGGTATAAATATAAACAGTGCGCTTGATGCTTTTGATGAAAATCTCAGAGGAGAACTCACCTCCTTATTTGAACTCACAGGGAGAAAATTTGAAATTCAAACGATAATTGATGATGTGGTTAATGAGCTGCTCAAGTGTTGTCATGAACTAGAAGACGACAAAGAGCATATGCTCACCCTTTGGCGCAAGCGCGATTTTTTCCTCGGAAAACACATTACCTGGTGGAAGCCAGATGGCTCTGCCGTCAACGGGTATGCACTTGGCTTAAAAGATGATGGGCAGTATCAATTACAAAACGAGCAAGGAGAGCTTCTCAACGTTCTGGCTGGGCAGTTACGTCTTCATAACAGTATATCCTGTTGAGTAAACTCATCTATTATTTTAAGGTACTGGTCTGTACTTTTTTTTTATCGTACTTACATATTAGCAACCACTCTATTACTCCTTCATTATTTTATAAGTAGATTTACGGTACTCATTATGAATGTCAACGAAGCGAAAGATGTTCTTACAATTGAAGCGGAAGGTATACTTGCCGTCCGTGACAGGCTTTCAGAAGAATTTGAAGAGGCTATCAAGTTGATCATGGCTTGTCCTTCAAGACTCATTATCACTGGTATTGGAAAATCCGGGGTTATTGGTCAGAAGATTTCGGCTACCCTTAATTCAACTGGCACACCGTCATTTTTCCTACATCCTGTCGAGGCAATGCATGGAGACCTTGGGATGGTCGCAGCAACTGATGTTGTTCTTGCTCTTTCCTATTCTGGTGAGACTAATGAATTAAACGCGCTACTGGCTAGCTTGAGGGAACGAAAAGTAAGTATCGTTGCCATGACTGGGGCGAAACACTCAACACTTGCCAGTTTTGCCGATGTTACCCTTGATGTGATGGTGCCTAAAGAAGCTTGTCCCTTAGGTTTGGCACCAACCACTTCAACTACTGCCACACTTGCCCTTGGTGATGCACTTGCAGTATCATTACTGAAAAGAAAGCAGTTTCGTGCAGAAGATTTTCGACGAAATCATCCAGGTGGAAGTCTTGGTGAACGCTTGAAGGTTGATGTCAGTGAGGTGATGCTGAGTGGTGAAAAAGTACCCAGGGTTGATATAACTTCAGATGTGAGCAGTGCCGTACAGGAGCTAAATGATAAAAACCTTGGAGCTGTTGCCGTTGTGAACAGCGATGATATATTAGAAGGCATTATTACAGATGGTGATCTTCGTCGCCTATTAATCCAGGAAAAGCCTCTTGATTTTTATGAGATTGGCAATGTCATGACTAAAAATCCTGTAACTATAAATAAAGATATCATGGCAGCTGATGCTCTTTCAATCATGCAGAGTAAGGAAGTTACAGTTCTGCCTGTTGTTGACAGTCAAAGGAAACTACTTGGTATTCTTCACCTTCATGATCTCTTGGGGAAGGGAGAGTTCCGTTTTTTAATTTGATCAAATATCGCGAGTTGTTAAATTTTTTAAGGGGTGCATATGTGCCAGATTAGTGTCGTTGTTGAAAAAGAAAAACAACAAGAAAAATTGATGGAAGGTGTTACCACTCTTGAGGTAACAAAAGATGGCGTACTCCTGAAATCATTTTTTGATGAGCCAATGACAGTACCTGCAGTGCAAATTAAAAACATTGATTTTCTTGCTGGCGTTGTTGTTCTCAAGCCTACCGACTGAAATAAATTTCATTTTCAAAATAGAGAGTAAATATCATGGCAGATATGAATGATTTAGATAAATTGCGTGTAATGCTTCCCCATTGGATAGAGCATAATCATGGACATGGGCACGAATTTAAGAAATGGGCGGCACAGCTTGAACAAGTTGGCGAAGCTGAAGTTGCAAGTCATCTTGAAAACGCAGTCAAGGCTTTGGATGCTGCACAGAAATATTTAGAAAAAGCCATGGAAAAAGTGGGTGGTCCTCTTGAAGGAAAAGCTGGGCATCATCACCACTAATCGATAAACAGCATCCATTTATCAGTATTAGAAGAATACTGGTAATTTAATTCAAGGCGAGCCCCTCTCCCCGTGTTTTTCTCGGTACAGAGGAGATTGAAAATCATTCGATCTTCAATTTTTTTAACAAAGGTTATTTTTGGCTGGAGTAATTCTGAAGAGCGAGCTGAAGGGTAATGCTCTTTGAAAATGCTTTTATAATTTTTGGTAAGCCAGGCTATCTTGGTATCTATTTCTAGCTGTTTCTGTGTGCTTTTTAATTGAGTCTCGGTGTTT
The DNA here is from genome assembly GCA_947260045.1 of uncultured Desulfobulbaceae bacterium. Classification (GTDB taxonomy): domain Bacteria; phylum Desulfobacterota; class Desulfobulbia; order Desulfobulbales; family Desulfobulbaceae; genus CAMYOP01. The sequence continues at coordinate 2,246 of CAMYOP010000124.1, read as the reverse complement.
TTGACGATCTTTATGAAATTTGGATTTTCTCTGAAGGGACTCTCGTATATTAAACGGTTAACAGTCGCATACTTACTGATCGCAGTTACTAAATTTTTCTTTTCCTTTGCCTGGGCTGCATGAAATAACTCTCGTGATATCTTGACCATGAGAAGAGTTTTATTAATTTTAGAGACACTGGCCTTGAGCTCCATACCAAGATTGGCATTTTCTTTGTTAAGTAATTCTAGACCAACTTCATACTGCCCAATAGCCTCTTCCCAGTTTCTTTCTTCATAGGCAGCTTTGGCTTTTCCAAGAATATTATAAAAAGCCGCGTTGTTTTGAAGGATTTCCAGCTCTGCTTTCTCTCTACTAGAAATTGCAGATGGGTTTTTTTGGAGAATATCTTGTGCTTGAGATAGTATTTCTATGGTCTGCTGCCACTGTGATTCGGCAAAGGTCTCTTTGGATTGTGTAAGTCCTTGCCGAAACTGAGCTGCTGCCAGCTGGTCTGAAATAGCCCCCTGATTATTAAAATCAGGAATATTTTTAGATAACTCAAGAGCTCTTTTGTAGGTATTGGCTGCATTTTCCCAATTTTTTGTTTGCTCAGCACTTTTCGCCTCAGTCAGTATCTGGTTGAGACGAAGATGATTAATTTTTTGCTCAATATCAATCTCCATTTTCCCCAATTCGTTTTTCTGAGTAAAAGTAAGCGCTTTTTCATAGGACTTGATGGCGAGTTCTGTTTTCCCCTCGTGAAGGTAAGCATCGCCCTCAGACAGTATAGCTTGAAAATTTGTAAGCATTTTTGCTTGACTAGCACGTATATACTTTCCTTCAAAAAGGACTCTGCCCTCAACTGCTTCGATGAATTCTTTGTTTTGAAGCAAATTATTTATTTCTTTTCTGAGAGAATCTCCACCTGCTCTAAAAACCATAAGAGAATCAAGAGAAGCGAGAGTATCTTCAGCAGCAAGTTTTGCTTCAGTAAATTTTTTCTGTGTATGAAATGATTGAGATTGGAGCCAGCTTGATTTTGCGGCAGTGAGTTGCTGTTTGTCTTTAAGGTATAGAGAGGCGCCTGCAGCTCCCAATCCGAGCACGATAAAAACAATCACCAGCAATTTTAAGGGAATTGATGGCAGAGTTATTTTTTTCCTGGTCGCTATTTTCTTTTTTGAGCTCTTTTTTTCATTAGCTTTTACTTCAGGGACCTTTTCTTTAGGTTTTTTTAAATCAAGAGAGTTTGCAAGAGCAAGGGATTCACGAATACGATTTGATAAAGCCGCTAGGTCTGGGTAGTCTGCCGCCTGTTGGATAAGTTGGTCCAGGCAGTTTTTGGCTTCGCGTAATTCTCCGTTATCTTCAAAATCCTCCATTTCCTTGTAAATGTCATTGGCATTAACAATTGCTTTTCCTATAGAATCTGTGAGTTCTTTGCGCTCATCAGGAGGCAGCTTTTGGCCTTGCTCGACAAGAAGTTTATTGGCTGTAAAAATTTTATTTTTAGCAAAATATTTTTGAATATCAACCAGGAGAGCGTCACTTACTTTATTAGATTCCTTTTCCAGTGAGATCTGTTGGTCAGAATTTTCTTCAAATGATGGTATTTCGTCTGTATCATCAAAATTAAGGCCCTCAAGATCATCACTTTCAGGAAATTCTACATCTTCTGTATTGCTTTCCAGAGAAAGTTCTTCATTTAGAGTAGCCTGATCTTCAGATTTCTTTTCAGGAGAGATTTCTTCAGGACCTGACAGCTTAAGTGTATCAAGTGGCAGATCATCCGTGTGTTCTTCAAAATACTCAGCAGCATCTTTGTTGAAGGGAGCGTCTATATTAAAGGTCTCACACGTTATTAACTGGCCAATATGAATTATGAGATCAGCCAGTGTTTTGTTTTCCTGCCAGAAGTCAGCAATGCGAATTGCTCCAGGGTCAATATCTGGATGGAATAGAGGCGTCAGGGGCTTTACGTTTGGTGCAAAGTGAGGATAGCCAAAGGGCAAGGTGAGTGATACTTGGTGTTTTTTACTAATCTTGATAGATTTATCAGGCAGGATTGTATACCCTTTTACCTGGTATTCAACTTCATAATATTCTGGTGGCTCCCCACTTGTTTGAACAAGTTTTATGGATGGATATTGAACAATAGCATTTTGAACCAGTTCAAAATCAGCTGCAAATTGTTCTTTACCAGATACCATTTTAACCAACCTGGTTCAAAGGTCATGGTCTGCAACGGTGGCTACCACGGCGGC
>CAMYOP010000123.1 GCA_947260045.1 uncultured Desulfobulbaceae bacterium | reverse complement strand
GTGTCCCACCTGGATCTGCAGTGCAGCAAGAATGCACCAAACCTTGTCCCCTCACTCGCATTTACTGTTCCCGACTATCTTGATACAAGCCAGTCCCTCGATGTCAGCTCTTCAGTCTGTGATGCTGCCTTTGCCCATTTGAACTTCAATAAAGGAAGTAAGCTTGTTTCTGAAAGTTTGAATCTCCCTCTCTGCTGCAGGGATGAAGTGCTGGGTGTCCTTACCTTTGTCAATATTTCCTATAACGAGATCAATGCTGAAACCCAGGAACTTCTCTATTCGATTGGACGGCAGACAGGTATTACAGTAGAAAGTTTAAAAAACATAACAAACCTGCTGGCAAGTAAAGAACTGCTGCAATCGGTATTTGACGGCATTACTGATTTTGTGATTCTGGTAGACAATATGTCCAGATTCAAAATGGTAAACAAAAGTTTTCTTAAGTCTTTCAAGCTTCAGCCCACTGACGTTCTCGACAAAACACTTGATGACTTAACAAAGGTCATACAGCATCCCTTTATCTCCTGTGAATTAATTTTACGCCAGGGAAAAACCAAGCCAACAACAGAATTCAAACAAATGTCCTCAGGTGCCATATATGAAACCCTCTATTACCCGACCATAGATGATTCAGGATCGATTAAAAATATTGTATGCTTTGCCAAAGAAGTTACTGAAGAGAGAAAAATGGAACAACGCATACAGCAAACTGAAAAACTCCTGGCCCTTGGCAAGCTTTCTGCCGGGATTGCCCATGAAATCAACAATCCTCTGGGAGTTATTCTCTGTTACACAGATCTCATGAAAGATGATGTCAACGAAAATCCAGAACTCTTAGAAGATATCAAAATCGTTGAAAAACATGCTAAAAGCTGCCAACGTATTGTCGCTGATTTATTAAATTTTTCCAGAGAGAATGAGGCAACAAGAGAACGGGTTTCTATCAATCCGATTATTGAAGAAGTCATTGGTATGGTCCAAACCCAATTTCGTAAAGGGAATATCACCATTACAAACACCTTGGCTGAGGGTATCCCTGATCTGCTGCTGGATATCAACAAAATCAAACAGGTGTTAATGAACATTCTTGTAAATGCGGAGCAATCCATACGGGATAAAGGAGCAATAAGTATCCATAATTCTTATAACAAGGAACTCCAGCAGGTGCTTGTTACCGTGGAAGATGATGGTGATGGTATCTCAAGCGATATTATTGACCGGATATTTGACCCCTTCTTTACAACCTTGGAACCTGGTCAGGGAACAGGCCTTGGTCTCTCTCTTTCCTATGGGATTATGCAGGACCATGATGGAGACATTCTGGTTGAAAGCGACCCTGGACGCTGGACCCGCTTTACCCTTTCTTTCCCAGTTCCAAGCGAAAAGTAATAGTTTATAACTCTTCTATAAAAAGAAAATATGAACAAAAAACGGATCCTCATCGTTGACGACGAAAAAGACATTCTGACAGGTCTGCAGCGACTTTTAGGCAAATCTTTCAAGAACACAGAAATCAGGATCGCCCAGGGAGCAGCGGAGGCAATTAATGAAATCAACAAGGGTTCCTTTAATATCGCCCTGGTTGACATCCAAATGCCTGAAGTAGATGGGCTTAAACTTCTTGAAAAACTCCAAAACCACGATGCGCAACTGACCATAATCATGATGACCGCCTTCGGTTCAGTTCCCATAGCAGTAGAAGCGATGAAACGAGGTGCATATGATTTTATCTCCAAACCCTTTGAAAAAGACCTGCTTGTCCGTGTTCTCAATAAGGGCATTGAGCGTAATCAGTTATTACGGGAAGTACTTAATTTGCGCGAAAAGGTTGGCGACCAGAGAGGCTTGTCACGGTTTGTTGGTCAATCTGCACCCATGCTGCGTCTCTATGATTCCATTAAGACCATTGCCAAAACAGGCTATACTGTACTCATTCGCGGAGAAAGCGGTACAGGAAAAGAACTGGCAGCCCTCTCAATCCATGAATTAAGTGAAAGAAGCTCTCAGCCTATTGTCATGGTTAATTGCCCGGCAATCCCTGAACACCTCTTGGAAAGTGAATTATTCGGTCATAAAAAGGGAGCCTTCACCAGTGCGGAAAGCGATCATCCAGGTCTTTTCACAGAGGCCGATCAATCTTCCATATGTCTTGATGAAATAGCTGATATCCCTATTCAAATCCAGACAAAACTCCTGCGTGTCCTTCAGGAAAAAGAGATTAAACAGCTTGGCGCCGCTAGTTCTCATACCATTGATGTCCGCGTTATCGCCCTGACCAACCAAAACCTGGAAGAAAAGATTCAAAACAATTTGTTTCGGGAAGATCTCTTCTACAGGCTTAACGTTGTTACCCTCACACTTCCCTCGCTTCGCGACATACGTGATGACATCCCTCTCCTTGCCACTCATTTCTGCAAGGAGTCCTGCAGCGAGCTAGGGATAGAAAGAAAATTCTTTCACCACGATGCTCTCCAGGAACTCATACAACGGCCCTGGCCAGGCAATATTCGTGAATTACAAAATGTTGTGCGCAGAGCTGTTATGTTTTGTCCAGAAAACACTATTGGGGCAAAACACCTTCACACCCCTGGCGACCCTGATTATTCAAATCTTGATGAAATATCAGTAACACAGCAGAGTGAAACAGGTTTTGAGAACTACAAAGTGGCAAGATCAAGATTAGTGCGCACATTTGAAGAAAATTATCTGAAAGATCTTTTACGTAAAACAGAAGGAAATGTGACCAAAGCAGCAGAACTGTCAGGCCTGACCCGGGCGGCTCTTCAAAAAATAATGAGGCGGGTGAACATCAAGTCAAATAGTTTCAGATTGGCAGACCAATAATAAAGCCGAGCATCAACATGACACTCGGCTTTAAACTATTGTTCACTGTAAAAAATTATTTTGATTCAGGGATACCAAGTTTTTTTAAGATGAACCCCAATGGACAAAATTTAGAGAACCCGAACTGGAGCAGATTGGCTCCAACAAAGGCCGTGAAAAAAAGCCAATACTGAGAGACAAAAATAGGGCTTGCCTCAACCCCGAGTGAGAGACTCAGCAGGATAAAAAATCCTGCTATTGCATGAATAAAATCATTAATAACCATTTGTTCTACTCCTAAAGCTGTTCAATAAAATAAAAAATATGCCGCTAAAAACTATAATGAATGCCTAGATAGGCATTGCTGTTTTGCTCAAACCTTCCCCAGAAGGTGTACTCTTCTTCACCCCAGAAATAATTGAGGCCCCCATCCAATTTCAAATGGTCATTTACCTTATAAGTCACTCTGGAACGGACATAGCCATCATTATCTGACGGTGAATAATAGGTAAAAAGTGACAGTATAAGGTTTTGATCCATCATTAATTTCGTTAGTCGCAGAGTGAGGAGATGTCTGTATTCATCACGTGCTACGGTTCCTGTCGGGACGGTGCTTAAGTAGTTTTCATATTGATCAATAACTTCAAGGTAGTATTGGAAGGCACCAGTCAGTTCATGCCCGAGTTCATGTTCAAAACCAGCAAGGAAACGATACTCACTTGGTCGAACAAAGGGATTTCGGCCATCTTCATCACCAGTGGAATCATAATAGCCAAATTCCATGTTCCCTATTCCACCCAGCACGGTGGAACGGGCAGATGCACCCCAGACATTGAGACGAGGATACACAGCAAGTCCATTCAGCGGGTCAATGCCCTCTGGTTCCTGCCAAAAACCAGAATATCCATACAGAGCGAGCTCGACTCCATCTATGTTTTTTGAAATGCGAGCAGCCAGTTCAGCCTCACTGAAATATCTATTTTTTTCTTCATCTTCAAAAATCATATCGCGCCCAACAATCCTGCCGACCATGGGATTATAATAGGATAAACGCTCACCACTGACATACTCGGAACCCTCAAACAGGGGAATATATGCTAGGTCCAGATCAATTCCAGGTAAAAAGAAACTGGCCTTGACTGCGTTGGAAGGAGACTTTAAATAATTATCTTCACGGCCAATAAAAAATGATTGCCAGTCCTTGGGAAACATGTCGTTTATAAAAATCATGTCGCCTGTTCCCCAGGTAAGTACCTGTCGACCTACCTTAATATCAAGGCTGTCTGCAGGAAAAAAAGCCAAGTTCAACTCGCGTATATCAAGGAGAACCTCTTCGGTAACGCCATCTGCAAGCAGGTCTGTCTTAAAATTCATAATTGCGTCGCCAAAATCACGACCCAGCTCCAGCTGCATCCTGGTTTCACCCAGACTCAAATCTTTTTCATCAACATCATTTTGAAGCATGAAACCAGCACGAACATCAAAAAATCCACCAAATTCAACTCCCCAGTCATCATACAGCCTCTCTTTTAGGGAAAGATCCTCACCTGCCTGAATGGTTGGCAAAACACTGCCAAAACAGAATATAAATGAAAACAGGAAGGTTGGAATTATGTGGCGATTCTTCACTGTCATCTCCTCACCTCTCGAGGAGGACGACGAAGATAGCGTTCGGTGAATATTTTCTCATCCAGGCCGATATCATAACGAACCTTTTTAAATTCCGAAACCGTGACGGACCCTGATTCAAGGTCACTCACCTGTGATTTAGTAACGGTTGGATAGCCATCGATATCTTCTACTGTCAGGGCTTCTACCTGGCGATATTTTTTACCGTTTTTGTCCAAATATTCTGCTTTAAGCGGCAGATAATTTTTCGTGTCAATCCAGACTGTATAGGAAGAAAATTCAACGCCATCCGGATCCTTCGGTGTATTTTTAATGACAAAATGAGACTCGGTGGTTTCAAGGAGTTCATGGGTATCTTCTTCCACACCCCGACCGGAAACATCCTCATAAAAAAAATTGGAGCCGACAAAGGATGTTCGTTTATCTGAGGCGGCAATACGCTTGACCAGATCCAGCGCTGGCAGATAGAGCCATCTGTCATCGTCACGATCTAAATATTTGTGAACCAGAAAAACCATTTTCCTGACATCGCTTGGCTTTTGAAAGTATACATAAAAAAGCTGCGGCCCTCCGTCAGTTTTGTCTTTACGCAAAATGACGAACTCCCTGTTACGGGTTCTTCCCTGCCCGTCAGTTATGACCATGCTAACCTCTGAACGTCCATCTTCTCCACCATAGTAGGCAGCGAGATTCGCTTTGTTAATGATCTCCTCAGCAGTGGGAGTATTTGCAAAAGCCGGACTACTCAGGAGTATAAAGCCAGCCATAATGAGCCAGGGTGTAAAAATTCGGTGCATAATTATTCTCCTTTTCAGTTATTCTCAATCTGATCTTTTTTAAAGAGCAAGCCCTGTAAGACAGTCAACAGTGATGGTAGCAGCCACATGGTAGTCAAGCCTGAATACAACATAATCGTAGCCAGAAAAATCCCAACCGTCTGATAGGGAATCAATGGGGCAAACAAAAGCGGAGTAAATCCGATGGAAATCACGATGGTATTGCGCACAATGGCCCTGGCAGGTTCTTTAAACATTTCCGACACTGCCTGGCCCCAGTCTCCAATTCTTTTCATAGTTGCCCTGGAACGTTCGAGAAAATGTATGGCAAAATCGACTGCCAGACCAAGTGTAAGAGACGACAGAACAGCAACGGGCATATCATAATCCTTCCCGATAAGACCAATTACACCGTAGATAACACCGATTGTAAAAGTAAGAGGAATCATAGCAAGCCCACCCCATACTGGCGAACGAAACAGGATGGACATCATTATGAAAACAACAACAAAGCTTGAGAGAAACGATTTTAACATGCCGCTGACCATTTCATTTTGCCAGACTACATTTATATAAGTCAGGCCTGCCCAATTGTATTCAAGCTCAACGGGAGGAGGATTTGTTTCAAAATAAGCAGCAACATCGGCAAGAACCTCTTCCATATCTTTATTATCACCGCTTTTTAGCTGCAGCCAGATATTTGCCTTTGTATAGTCAGGTGTGACCAAATGCCAGAGATCATCAGGCTTGTGACTATTCTGAAAGGAAATCAAGGTCTGGGCAACACCATTTAAGGTATCAGGAATAACGTAATGCTTTGGATCACTTTCATATAACTCCTGATGCACCTTTTGTACGACATCGGCCACAGAATTAGTTTTTCCGACATTTTCAGTGCCTGCAATATATTTCTGAAAAGCAATGATATAATTTAAAATATCAGGCCGCTTGAAAATCTGCTTCTGGTTTCGAAGTCCATCAAGAGCGTCCAGGGCAAGTGACCAGCTGTCATAACCAAGATCATCATCGGGCTCAGTTTGCGCAAGTTCGTTTTCCCATACTTCCGTTAATTTATCGCCAAGTTCCTTCCCTGAAAGCGAGTCAGAAACAGCATCTCTGACATGTGCAAGTGCCTTCTTCTTGTATTCAGGCATCTCGTCAAGATCATAGATTAATTTATTACTCAGCCAATCGCCGGCACTTACAGCAGATATCTCTGTTTCCTTTCCAGAAAGAACCAGGTACGCTTCATACGTGCCGCCAAAATGGCTGTTCAGTACTCTATCAGCCACCCGAATTTCGTGATCCTTCTTAAACCATTTCACAGGATTATCATTCACCTGGATCTTTGAAATACCAAACACACCGACAAGCATTATGACTATATTTATAGCAATCACAATCCAGGGTTTTGATTTGGCAGCTCTGCCAATAAATTGAAGGTGGCGATTGAGCAGCGATGTATCGTCAGCCTCTTCAGAGGACGACGTGCTCCCAAAATCTGCCAGACTTTCCTCATTCATGGTCATGATATAGGCAGGAATAAAGAGAATGGTCAGGAGCCAGGCCAGCAAGATACCAAGAGCCACAAAAATTCCAAAAACCTGCACAGGCGGAATAGGAGTAAGGGCAAGTGAGGCAAAGCCTGCAGAGGATGTCAGGGAGGTATAGAACATTGGCATAAACAGGTGGCCCATCACCTTTTCCAGAGTCTTTCGCCTGTCTTTTACTTTCTGGTATTCATCAAAAAATTCTGAAAGGATGTGAATGGAGTCAACCACTGCAATGGGCATGATAAAAATTGGAATCATGGAACTCATGATGTGCAGAGTGTTCCCCATGCCAATAAGAAGTCCCATGGTTGTGATAACGCTGACCATGGCGATAATCATCGGGGCAATGATGAGCTGTATCTTTTTAAAGAAGAGAAACATCAGACCAAATATCATGAGCATGGCAAGTGGTGCTGATATTGCCATCTGCACAAACATTTCCTTGCCAAAGGTATCTTCTGCCACAGGGAGGCCTGTAATGTAAAAGCGATCATCACTCTTATCAAACTGGGCAATAACTTTTTTTAACTCTTTGCTTACAGTATGGGCAAAATCTTTTTCAGTAATGGGAAGATAGATCGCAAGTGCTTTGCCGTCTTCAGAAACCAAGGAACCCTTAAGGAGTGGATTAGCCAAAGCATTATCTCGGATCTTCAGTGCTTCTTCATTGCTGGCAGGAACATTTTTCATGAGCCAGTCAAAGCGAACCTGACCAAGACCTGCCTGTTCGATATTTTCAACGGTATCTGGAGCAATAATATTACGCGCTACAACTTTTCGCTCTTCATTAGCAGGATCAACCAGGGTCGCTGCAAATTTACTGATAATATCTACTTTTTTTAGTGTTTCCGGATTGAAAACACCCTGTTCATGTTGCTCATTGACCACACCGACCACAACCACATCATGGAGATTGAATTCCTTTTTTGTCAGGTCATGGAAAACTCGAACAGCTTCATCCTCTGCAAGCATATTTTCAGGATCCGTATCAACATGAACACGAATCATCAACAACCCGCAAACGATGGTCATCACAGCCATTATTTTGAAAATCAGTTTTGGCCTGTCCAAAGAGAACATCGTCACCTTATTACCAATTTGCATGAAACCAGCTCCTTATGCAGCTAGGAGTCTGTCGGAGTTAGACATTCTTTCAGAATGGAAAACCGACAAACAATTTTAAAAATTACAGCAAATAAGAATTTTCGCAGCATGGGAAAATC
>CAMYOP010000122.1 GCA_947260045.1 uncultured Desulfobulbaceae bacterium | reverse complement strand
TCAGCGAAAATTATTCTGTCTCCCGAATAATAACGGAAAAATAAAATCGGTCCCCTCTCTTTTAGTTTCCAACTGAGCTTTAGTGGTAATCAAAAAAATTATATCTTAACTGGCAGAGCTGCTTTCAACTTTCAACTTTCAACTTTCGATTAGATTATGTATTGGGAACCGGAAAAAGAATGTATGACCAAGGAAGATCTTGAGCAATTACAGCTTGAGCGTCTGCAGTCAACTTTATATCGGGTGGGGACCCATGTCCCATTTTACCGTAAAAAGTTTGACGAATTGCAGCTTGATTATGATAACATCAAGTCTCTTGATGATCTCAGCCGCTTACCCTTCACCACCAAACAGGACCTGCGTGATAATTATCCATATGGTCTTTTTGCAGTACCTTTGCGCGAGGTTGTCAGGGTTCATTCCTCATCAGGCACAACTGGACTTGCTACCGTTGTTGGCTATACCCAGAACGATATAAAAAGATGGTCAAACCTGGTTGCTCGGGTTTTGACTGGTGCTGGGGTGACCAAGGATGATGTCATCCAGATTGCCTTTGGCTACGGACTTTTTACTGGCGGTTTTGGCTTGCACTACGGTGCAGAGCGCCTGGGTGCTTCTGTTATCCCTATTTCTGCAGGCAACACCAAACGTCAGATTCAGATTATGCAGGATTTTAAAACAACTGCTTTGGTCTGTACTCCCAGCTATGCACTTATTATTGCTGATACCATGATGGATCTTGGTATAAATCCAAATGGACTTTCCTTGCGTGTGGGACTTTTTGGTGCTGAACCCTGGTCCGATGCCATGCGACATGAAATCCATGAAAAACTGGGTATCATTGCGACGGATAATTACGGTTTGTCTGAAATAATGGGTCCTGGCGTTGCAGGAGAGTGTCCGGAGTTAAATGGCCTCCATATAAATGAAGATCATTTTCTGGCTGAAATAATTAATCCTGATACCCTCGAACCTGTAGAGCCTGGAGAAATTGGCGAACTCGTCATTACGACTTTGACCAAAGAAGCCTTTCCCATGATTCGTTATCGGACCCGAGATCTCACGCGTTTCATTCCAGAACCATGTCCCTGCGGGAGAACCCATCAACGGATGCAGAGAATAATGGGCCGCTCCGATGATATGCTCATTATAAAAGGGGTGAACGTTTTTCCTATTCAGATTGAAAAGGTTCTTTTTGAAATTGAAGGCACAGAGCCACATTATCAGATAGTGGTCGAGCGGGAAAATCATTCTGACAATGTGACAGTGCTGGTGGAGGTTGTTGAATCAATCTTTTTTGATCAGATGAAAAAACAACGGGCTATGGTGGAACTTATTAAAGCCAGACTTGCAGCTGAATTAGGCATTGCGGTCAATGTGAAATTGGTAGAGGAAAGAAGCCTGGAAAGATTTGAAGGAAAAAGCAAAAGGGTGATCGACAAGAGGGCTTTTTAAGTCAGCGTTCCTGTTTCCTGGATTTTTTATTCTCGAGCATCTTTTGGTCAGCTGTTTGTAGGAGATCATCGAGGGAGCACGGGGTGTCTGGGTTATAACTGGCAAGACCGATACTTGCGGCAAGTCTGTATTGTGCTGAACCTTTATCGTTATGTTCTTCAAGGGCTTCATGCAGCCGAATGATAAGGGTTGATAAATAATGTGGGTCACAATTTACCAGAAATACAATAAATTCGTCTCCGCCGATTCTGGCAATTATATCAGAGGACCTATAGACTGAATTAAGAATTTGTGCCAGGTTGACTAGAGCCTCATCGCCTACATTGTGTCCAAAATTATCATTAATTTTTTTAAATCCATCAAGGTCCATATAGATTATGTGCAGTAAGTCTTTTTCCCTGTTGGCAATATGGAGTTGTTGCTTGGCAAAGGCATAGAATCCACGCCTGTTTTTCAGTCCTGTAAGTTCATCGGTTATGGAAAGAGCTTTTAATTCTTTTTCAGCCCTCTTTTTTTCAGCCAGCATAAAATAAATCACAAACGGAGCAACGATAAGCGGAATGAGTACGCCATCCATTCCCGCTACAAGTAAAAGTGAGGATGGTATTTCCTGGTAAATTAAGGTACTCAGGACTGAGCTGAACAGGAAGGACAAAATAAATGAAAAGAGGCAGGAAATCCAGACAAAATGATATGGGTTTCTGGGTGCAATACGCTTGCAGATAGTGAGTATCTTTTCTATCAGTTGCAGGAGAATTTTCATCATAACAGTAGATTGTTCATTTGCTTGGAGTATCCTGTGGGCAATGCTTTAGTATATTCGTAAGATATGGGGAATGTAAAGAATATAAAAATTTTTGATAGTTCTGAGAGCTGGCTTTGTCTGGTGGCATGATGGCTTTTTGAAGAACACTTTTGCGGTCTGGAAACAGCAGGAGAGCCAGGATGAAAGAATGGAACCGTTAGGGGTATAGAGTAAATACTATAAGGAGTAAATTTTAAGAGATGATATTCAAACAGGTGGGACTATATGAGGGAAGATAATCGAAGTGATGATCAACTCAGGAGGGTGAGCATTGTAAAAGATGCACAACCGAATGCTGAAGGCTCCGTTTTGATTAAAATGGGCAACACCCATGTGCTTTGTGGAGTGAGTGTTGAAGCAAAAGTGCCGTCTTTCTTAAAAGGCAGTGGTCAGGGTTGGATCACCGCAGAGTATGGAATGCTGCCCTGTGCTACTCATTCAAGAGGCAGGCGCGAGGCCGTATCAGGTCGTTCTGGTAGAACCTATGAAATTCAGCGTTTAATAGGTCGTTCACTGAGAATGATGATTGATTTGCAGGCTCTTGGCGAATATACGTTCCGCGTTGATTGTGACGTGATTAATGCTGATGGAGGAACCAGGTGTGCTTCAATCACAGGCGCAGCTATTGCCCTTCGCAATGCCTTGGAGAAGATGACAGACCAGGGCGTATATTCAAGCTGTCCAGAAATTCTGCCTGTCGCGGCCGTCAGTGTGGGGATCGTTGATGGTGAGCCTATGCTTGATTTGGCCTATACTGAAGACAGTAGAGCCGAGGTGGATGCAAATTTTGTCATGGCAGGTGATGGCCGCTGGATTGAGGTGCAGACAACTGCAGAAGGTTCTCCTTTCTCTTCTGATCTTTTTAGTAAAATGGCAGATCTGGCTGACAAGGGAATTAAGGAATTGTTTGAACTTTGGTAAAATTTTACGGGCTTTCCAGTGTTACTCTTTAATTCACATCTGGACATCTTCAACTTTATGCTTACAGGTTGAAGAAAATATTACGAGGCGCAATGTTTAATGGATAATCATTCTGAAATATATAGAAAGAGACTTCAACAATTTATAGATCAGGTATCGGTGTACCCTGTTTCATGTGAACGTCTGGGAGCTGGAAGAGATGACAGAGAGTGGCTCGATGGTGTTCTGGCAGGTGGAGCTAGTATTGTTCAACTAAGAGATAAGGATTCTGAAGATCATCAGCTTTTACAAAAGGCAAAATATTTTCGCCAGAAAACCAAAGAGGCTGGTGCCTTGTTTCTGGTAAATGATCGGGTGGATATTGGTATGCTTGCTGATGCCGATGGTATTCATCTCGGTCAAAAGGACCTGCCGCCATCTGAGGTCAGGCTTTTGGTTCCTGATATGCTCATTGGTGTTTCCTGCAATACCGAGGAGCAGGCAAAGGAACTGGGTGAACTGGAAAAGAAGGGTATCATTGCTGCCTCGTACTATAATATCGGTCCACTTTATCCTACCAAAACAAAAGATGGACTGTCCGAATTTATAGGGCCCCAGGCAATCGATAGGTTTTCAGCCTATTTGACTCTGCCCTTTACGGTGATGGGTGGTATAAAACTTGGGCATGTTGGTGAAATCAGTAAGATGGGTGGAAGGCGTATTGCCGTGGTGACTGCGCTTTCACAGGCAGATGATATTTGTGCGGAAACAGAGAAATGGATAAGAGCCATCAAAGAGGCCAGGCGGATAGAGGTATGAGTAATGACATTTTAGAAAAACTAAATTCCATCCGTGCACTCATGGATTTTGCAGTCCCCGAAGAGAAAATGGTAGAAGCTCTGGATTTACTGGAAATTTACAGTGAAGATAAGATCGGGCTGGATGTGCTCCATGAATTTTATAGTTATCTGCCTGAAGGAAAAGATGACTGGATACGTGAAATACGCCTCATTGGCCGGCAAAAAGGAATGTTTCTCCTTGCCTGTATTACAGGGCTTACATGTTACATTTATCTGGTATCAAGTGAAGGTATTGAATTTCACGGCTCCTTTGAAGAAGGTATTTGGGACAAGGAGGTACTAGACTTTTTTGGGATAGAAAATCCAAAGGACAGAAAAGGTTTAGATGGGCCAGAAAAATTGTATCCGATTTATGAACCCATAGGCCGCGATGCAGAAATATGTCCAGCCTGTCACGCGGCAACTGGTGAGTTTCATGAACTGGGATGTCCTGTAGAGTTATGTCCCTGGTGTGGTGGTCAGTTTGTTTACTGCAATTGCAGGTTTGACAAATTGGAACTCGATACCCTCTCTGGTGAGGCAGAGTTAATTAAGCTTGAAGAATTATTAAGTGAAAAAGGTCGCATTCCATATGCTCCTGAACAGCGACCATCTTTTCTGGATACCGATGAACTCCAATAGTCTAATAAGTTTTGGTGTTAAAGAATTGACAGGGGGAAACCATGATTGAACATGAATTGCTCCATGAAGAAGGAATTTTAATTGTTACGCCCAAAGAGGTCCTGGAGGCGGAAGACTTTAAGGCGCTTGCAGAAAAAATAGACCCATATATAGAAGAGAAAGGGAAGCTGAACGGTTTGATGATATATGTCGATTCTTTTCCTGGCTGGCATGATTTTGGTGCTTTTCTTTCTCATTTTAAATTCGTCAAAGATCACCATCTCAAGATAAAGCGGGTTGCTGCGGTTACTGATAGCGGTTTTTTGTCTGCCATGCAGGCAGTGGCAAAGCATTTTGTCGAGGCCGATATAGCGCATTTTCCCTTTGCTGAAAAAGAAAAAGCATTATCCTGGTTGAAGGAAACCCAATCGACTGAACCACAGTGATGCACAATTTTTCTTGAAATTATTTTGCTTTCCTTAAGGTCTTTTTTGTTGTAGTGTCAGAGCTTGACTCTTTTTGCAAAGAACCTTTTTTACTCTAAGATATTTCGTCATTCTTTCTAACTGGTACGAGAATGAAACTCAATGAAGTGACGCCTGATCAGGCCAAAGATACTGGTTTGGCTTTTGTTCTAATTTTACTGCTTGTTATAGTGCTGGCCAATTATAGTTTTTTATTGTGGCCGGCAGTAGCTGTGTTGGTTCTTACCATGACCTGGCCGGATGCCTTTAAGCCTTTGGCTGTGGTTTGGTTTGGATTTTCTCACCTGCTTGGAGGATTTGTCTCAAAAATTCTTCTATCTATTTTATTTTTTGTTTTGGTTGTTCCGATCGGCTATGCCCGTAAACGTGCTGGCAAAGATGCCATGCGCATTAAAAACTGGAAAGACGGAACAGACTCTGCATTCACCACCCGAGATCATCTTTTTGTGAAGGATGACTTGGAAAAACCATATTAATTGTAGGACGTTTAATGGAGTTTTTAAAAGATCTCTGGGGCTTTCTCAAAGAACGAAAAAAGTTCTGGTTGCTCCCCATCATCACAGCGCTTCTTATTTTCGGAATCTTAATAGTGCTGACTAGTGGTTCTGCCATCGCTCCCTTTATTTATACTTTATTCTAGAGCTTTTCATGGGATTTATTCTTGGTATTTCAGCCTATTATCATGATAGCGCTGCTGTTTTGCTAATGGACGGGTTTATTTGTGGTGCTGCGCATGAAGAACGGTTTACCCGTATAAAGCATGATGCTTCTTTTCCTGCACACGCCATTGAGTATGTTTTGTCTGAAGCAGGAATATCTATTTCTGATCTTGATGCCATAGCTTTTTATGATAAACCATACCTGAAGTTTGAGCGTCTTCTTGAGACCTACCATGCCTTTGCCCCCAGTGGCCTGAAAAGTTTTTTATCCGCCATGCCCGTCTGGATAAAAGAAAAACTTTTTATGAAAAAAATGTTGTGGGATGAGCTGAAGGCTCTTGAAGGCGGTACGTTAAGTAAAAAGCCAAAACTGTTATTTCCAGAGCATCACCTGTCCCATAGCGCCAGTTGTTTCTATCCCTCTCCCTTTGAGGAAGCCGCCACCCTTACCATTGATGGTGTCGGTGAGTGGGCTACAACAACTATTGGCAAGGGAAGTGGCAAGGAACTCTCAATTTTGCGTGAACTCGCATTTCCTCATTCGCTTGGTCTCCTGTATTCAGCCTTTACCCATTATTGTGGATTTAAAGTAAACAGCGGTGAATATAAACTCATGGGTTTAGCTCCTTATGGTCTTGCCCAGAGTGAGCGGGTGGCTCAGTGGAAAGAGCTTATCCTGCGAGAACTTGTAGACCTGAGAAATGATGGCTCCATTCTTCTTAATATGGAGTATTTCGATTATGCCACTGGCCTTACCATGTGTAATGATGAGATGTGGCAGAAGCTTTTTGATCTTCCCAGACGAGAAGCTGAATCCGAATTGACTCAGCCCTATATGGATATGGCCTTAGCTATCCAGCTTGTCACTGAAGATGTTGTTCTTCAACTGGCAAAACATGCCCGGGAATTAACAGGTTGTCCCAACCTGGTCATGGCTGGTGGAGTTTCTCTCAACTGTGTTGCTAATGGCAAATTGCAGCGTTCTGGTATTTTTGAAAATATCTGGATTCAACCAGCAGCAGGCGATGCTGGTGGTGCACTTGGTGCAGCATACGCTGCCTATCATATTTGGCAGGGAAATGATCGTAGCGTAGATCAGAGCAAAATGGATGCTATGCAGGGTTCATATCTTGGTCCAGCTTACACCAATCAGGATGTTGTTCGCATGGGTCGGAAATATGCAGCCAAGGCAAAAGAATATGAGAATGAATCTGAGCTTTATCAGGATGTTGCAAAGCTCCTTGATGAGGGCTTGGTTGTCGGCTGGTTTCAGGGAAGGATGGAGTACGGTCCTCGCGCCCTTGGCAATAGAAGTATTTTAGGTGATTCACGTAATCCTGAAATGCAGAAAAAACTCAATCTCAAGATAAAGTATCGAGAAGGTTTTCGGCCATTTGCACCATCTGTTCTGGATGATGAGCTCCAGGAATATTTTGATCTGCAGACAAGCTCCCCATATATGCTGCTCATTGATACGATTACCGAGAAACATAGAACACCTTTGCCTGAAAATTACGAAAATATGGCCATGTGGGATCGTTTGTACCAAGTGCGTTCTGATATCCCGGCAATTACCCACGTTGATTTTACAGGCAGGATTCAAACTGTTCACGAGGAAACAAATCCTCGCTATCATCAACTCATCAGTGCTTTTAAAGAGCTCACCGGATATGGCTTGGTTGTGAACACCAGTTTTAATGTTCGGGGCGAACCAATCGTCTGTACTCCCGAAGATGCCTACCGTTGCTTCATGCGGACAGAAATGGATTATTTGGTCATAAATGATTTTCTTTTCAAAAAAGAAGATCAGCCCAAATGGCAGGAAAAAGATTCATGGCAGGAAGAGTACGAACTCGATTAAGAGGCAGGAAAGAGTAATATACTTTCCTTCCTGTCTCTTTTTTAAGTATTTTTTCCAGATTTTTCACACCCCCACCTCTCTCATTATTTCCCAGTAAGTATTTGTTTTGACAGCACTTGTATGGTGATTGCTGTTGCTTGTCTTGCTTCGCTTCATTAAGAAACAGAAAAGTTTGTAACGGTATAGTCTATTGTTGCTGTTAAATTGGAGATGGCAGACAGAAATACTGTCATCGCTGCTGGTGTCGTCGCCTCTGGACCGGAGGAGGAAGTTAATGAAAAAGCAACCGTTGGCGCAGGATCGTTATCAGTGATAGTCAGAACGGCAGTATTCGGCGTGCCAAGAATTGCACCACCTGTTGGTGCCATTATGGCAATATTTACGGTCTCATCA